>CALUNK010000016.1 GCA_944321985.1 Candidatus Methanomethylophilaceae archaeon | reverse complement strand
ATCATGTGCAACATCTGCGGGAAGAAGTGCCCGACGGATGCGATTGCAGTAGACAAGGCGTCCAGGACGCTCGCCATAGACAGGATGAACTGCATCCAGTGCGGATACTGCGTGGACTCCTGTCCGAAGAAGTGCCTGAGCATCCTACCCGGATACACTACCCCCGGCGCCGAGAAGGTGACGGAGTTGTTCCAGATTCCCGAGAAGCCGAAAGAAGAGGCGCAGTGATCAAACAGGGGGCCCACGGGCCCCCTTTCCATTTTGCACCCGACACATGCAGACGGATTTCATAGACGCGGGGACGTTTCCCCCTCCTGTCCGAAGACCGATTGCAGATGCACCAGAGGATTCAGGAACTTTGGAAACACTGTTCGACGTGCCTGATGGACCAGAAGAACGACCATCGAATCCGTGAGGCTTGTACCGAAACCACGATCCGATGGCAACAATGCACATCCGTCCTTTCTGACGATCGCCCATATATGTTTAGGTAATCCTAAACTATAAATACTGACTTTAGGTTATCCTAAATTATGTCGAATGTAGCAGTCGTCTATTGGAGCGACACTGGGAACACGGAGGCCATGGCAAAACTTGTAGCCGAGGGAGCCAGGTCTGCCGGTTGCCGCGTGGATGTCATGACCGCAGACAACTTCGGACCCGACAAGGTGTCCCAATACGATGCCGTCGCGTTCGGATGTCCGGCTATGGGCGATGAGATTCTCGAGGAGGATGTCTTCGAGCCCATGTTCTCCTCCGTGGAGGGGCTCCTCCGTGGCAAGAAGGTGGGGATCTTCGGATCCTACGACTGGGGAGACGGGCAGTGGATGAGGGACTGGGCCGACAGATGCAGAGCCTCGGGCTTGGATCTCGCCAACGATGGGGTCATCGCAAACCTGTATCCGAACGACGCCGAGGCCGAGGACTGCAGGAAGCTCGGATCGCTGATGTGCTTATGACGCTGGACATTCGCCAATTGGCAAGAGGGAGGGGAATGTTGCGCGACTATGACACTCCCGAGGACAGGACAGGCGCAGAACCTGAGGAGGTGGACATAAGAAGACTGTGAACAGGATGCCGATACTCACATCACTCGCACCCGGCCACAATCATTGCCGTTACCGTAGTATCCGACTGGCCGGGTGCAACATCCAGTGTTCTTGAACATCATCTGAAGTAGATCTCTGGACGTCTCTTGTCCAGGAAGTAGACATCTTTCATCGACACGTAGCCGTCTGCCCTGATGATCTCCAACGGTTCGGGATCGAGATCCGCAGTAACTATGCACTCGCCCGAGAAATCCTCCGCGAGTTTGTTCCCTCTCGCATCGTATATGGCGGCCCCGCCACCCAATGTCGTACCTGAACCCGTGGGGCCGCATCCGTTGCACGCCCCGACATACACTGTGTTGTCATATGCCCTGGCAGGCAGAATCCTGTCCCAGGACGACCTCCTGCGCTCCCCTCCGAGACCGGAGGCGAACGGCATCAGGATGATGTCGGCACCCTTCAGCGCGTATGTGCCGGATATCTCGGGGAAATGCGCTTCCCAGCACACCTGCACCCCCAGAATCGCCCTGGATGTGCGTATCGTATCCAAATCGTTCCCGGGAACCATCACGGGAGCTTCCCTCTCACCCAGATGCGTCTTGTGGTAGACGCCGAGGACCCTCCCGTCCTCGACGACGGCCTGGGCGATGCTCGGCCCTTCGTCTACGAACCCGAAGCACACGCACATTCCCGTCTCGGATGATTTGTCGACGATGGCGCTGAACTCGGGAGAGTCGACTCCTGTGACCAGGCCGGTACTCCCGGGCATGGAATACCCCGGTAGGCAGAGCTCTGGAAAACAGATGATGTCCGATTCCTTCGAGAAAGCAGAATCGCAATGTGCCAGCATCCTCGAGATATTACCTTTGAGGTCCCCGAGGACCGAGTTCATGGACACCATTGACAAACGCACAGATTCCATCATATCGCCTCTATGTTTCTTGCGGGCACGCCCACGTAGGTCTCCCCGGCGGGAACATCCCTCGTGACGACCGCGCCTGCGCCCACGATTGCCCCCTCTCCGACGGTGACTCCCGGAAGTATCAGGGCGCCGGTTCCTATCCACACATCGTCACCTATGACCACCTTCTCGGCACGGGTGGCGATGTCCCTCCTCATCTCGGGTGGGAACTTATGGTTGGGGGTGACGATGCACACCTTGGGGCCTATCAGGACATTGTCCCCGATGACGACCTCCGAACTGTCGAGGATCACGCAGTCGAAGTTTATGTGGACGTTCCTTCCGATTGTTATATTGGTGCCGATGTCGCACCGGAAAGCTGGATTGATCACTGTATCGGCATCCAGCTCCTGACCGAACAACTCCTCGAGGATGACCCTCCTCTCGGACCAGGATGTGCATGGGACGTTGAACCTCTCGCAAAGGCCATGAGCCCTTTCCATCGCGTTCCGGAATATGTCGATGTCCTCGTCTGCCTCGCTGGTGACCATGCCTCTGCGGGCGCGTTCCATGAAATCCATAGATGGCCGATGCAGACAAAATAAAAGAATGATGGGAAGGGGTTCTCCCCTTCCCACGGTTTGATTGGATCAGTCCTCTCCGCTCTCAATCTTGTGCTTGACCGCCTCGAACTCGGGATCCTCCTCGGGCTTCTGTGCCTTAAAGAATATTCCAACGATGACGAGAACAAGGATGATGCATCCTCCAGCAAGGAACGAGAAATCGACGCTGTTGCTGAAAGCCGTCATAATCTGAGGTGCATAGATGTACATGCTGGGATCTGCCAACACCCCGATAACTCCGGTGTCGTGAGGAATCGAATCAAAGACCCATTGCGGCAGAGACTCGGGAACAAAGCTCTGAAGTTCACCTGTGATACGACCATTGATAATCATTGTGAAGATTGCTGTGCCCATAGTGGTTCCGATAGATCTAATCAGGTTGACAGAGGAAGTTGTCATCCCCATCTCTGTAGGCTTAGAGCTGTTCTGGACGGCAGACATAACGACGGACATCATGCATCCGAGTCCGAGTCCGAGAATGAATGTTCCTGATAGATACCTAGTCATGAACGTGTCCTGCAAATAATCAGGATCTACGACCATCTGAGTAGTGACCATATCTGGAGTGACGGTCATACCGGAGAGATAGAACAGTCCTGCAAAGCACAGTATCGGACCTGTGATGAGCCATACCTTGTATCCTGTCCTTCCTACGAGCGCTCCGGATGAAATTGATGTGATCATCATACCGGCCACCATAGCGAGAGACCATATTCCCGCCTGAAGGGTGGTAAGCCCAAACACACCGACAGCCAACATATTGGTGAACATCATAGCACCAATCATTCCGATTCCGAATATGGCCATGAAAATGGCAGCCATAATGACCGTCTTATTATGAATGAGATGGGGTGCCAGGATGGGGTCGATTGCCTTATGCTCGACTCTAACGAAGATGACAGCCAGAACGACGGCTATGGCCACCATGACAATCGTCTCGATGCTTGCCCACTCAAATTCCTTGCCTCCGAACTCTATCAGGAGCAGGACATCCAACAACAGCATGGAAAGTAATGCGATTCCTTTGACATCGATGTTCTTCTCCCCATCGCTAATGGGTGTGGGGAACTTCTTGATTGTTAGAATCAGCGCAATGAGAGCCATGGGTATGTTTATGTAGAAACACCAGTGCCAACTCAAAGCACCCTCGATGTATCCTCCTATAAGAGGCCCGATTCCACTTCCTATACCGAAGATCGCTCCCAAAATCCCCTGCATCTTTGCCCTCTCACGAGGGGAGTACAGATCAGCGACAGCGGCAGTGGCGACCGGAATTAGAATACCTCCGCCGAATCCTTGGATCGCACGGCAGATAATGAATATCTCCATGCTGCTTGAAAGACCAGCACACACGGAGCCGATTGCAAAGAGACCGAGACCAAAGAGGAACAGGGGCTTCCTCCCGTATATGTCAGAAAGCTTTCCCGCGATGGGAATCATGATAGTCTCGCAGAGAAGGTACGCTGTGGTCATCCAAGCGTACAGACTGAGACCTCCCAAGTCCTCTGCCAGTTTGGTTCCGATGGTACCGACTATCGTACCGTCGAAACACGCCCCGAGCATAGCAACACAGAGACCAATCATGATGGTGTTGCGTACCTTCGGGTCGATGTTCTTATACGTAATCTGTTCGGCTGCTATAGGAATCCCTCCCAGGATTCTTAACAAAAATACCCTTGAGAAAGATGTTGTATATGTAAGTTTTGAATTTTCTAAAAAACTATCTATGATTTAGAAACTGACGCGGATGCTCATTTTCTTCTTACCTTTTTATAGATTATATATAAAACAGATATCAACTGACAAAATTTATCTCGTTTCAAAAATAGTTTTGTATCAAACTAAAGAGGATTATTCCTTCGAAAGATCAGACATTATCCTGTTTGCCCGATCATCAAGCTTTCTCATGATGATTTCCAGACTGTCCTTCTCCTCGTCCGTCAGCACGTCAAAGAGATTCCGATCCATGAGTTCGAACATCATGCGGCTCATGGCATAGATGTCCCTTCCCTGATCGGTTAGATGAAGGCTATGAAGCTTCCCGGAACCGTCGTTGTACACAAGCCCCAAGTCAATGAGATCGTGAACCAGAGTAGATATGTACGACTTATCGTATGGGATTTCTTCGATCAGCTCCTTCTGGGAGATACCGTCCCTCCTACCTACATGGAATATTAGAAGAATATGGGGCGGTTTGAGACGCGTATCTCTAAGATACTTTTCAGCATATCCCCTCATACACAAACTCATCTTCTTCGGGAACGACACCACCAAGCGAATGGCATCGTCACCTTTCTCATCCGTATCCATGCTGTGACCTCATATTGTGTATATTCCAAAATAATCCAATAGTCCCGCAACGAGTATTATCACCATCAGCACAGGACAGATAAACTTCACAAGATAGACGTATGCATGCTTGATTCTGAACTTACCAGATGATTCAACCTCGTCTATTACAAACTTCGGCTTGACGAAGTATCCTATGATGATGCACGTGATGATTGCTGCTATCGGCATCAGGACAGAATTCGTGATGAAATCGAAGAATCCGAGGAAACTCATTCCAAACGGCTGGATATTGGACAGTGGCCCGAATCCCAGACAGGACAACATTCCCAAAGCCAGAATCAGCACCAGACACACGATACAGGCTATTGAGCGCCGCCACCCCCATCTGTCACGGAATATAGATACTGCGGTTTCTGACAAAGATATAGATGAGGTCCAAGCAGCAAACATTGCCAGAAGGAAGAATATCGCCCCGATGGCGTGCCCTGCAGGCATGGTCTCGAACACCAAAGGCATGGTCTCGAACATCAGACCGAATCCGTCTGTAAGGCCAGGACCTATAAACACTACGACCGCAGGAACTATCATCAGACCGCATAGAAACGCTACGCAGGAATCCATAAGACATATCGTATAGGCGGACTTCTCAATGTCCACATTCTTCCTCATGTACGATCCGTACGTAATCATGATTCCCATTGCAAGAGAGAGCGAATAGAACAACTGTCCCAGAGCGCCTAAGACAGTCTTCATTGAGAACTGATTGAAGTCTGGAACAAGATAATATTGAAGTCCGTCGGAAATGCCATCGAGAGTCAACGTGTACAAACATATGCCGACCAATAGGATGAGAAGTCCGGGAAGCAAGACCTTACTCATCCTCTCTACACCTTTTTGTACACCAAACGCCACAACAGATACTGACAGAATGGCATAGATCACGAACCAAATCACCGGATTATCAAACAACCCTGGAAGTGAAACGGATGTGAAACTCTCATAGAAAGAGCCTCCAGCCAATGTCGAGCCCATTCCCGACATATACTCCACAAAGTACTTTGTAACCCAGCCACCTATGACGCAATAGTATGGAACGATGATCAAAGGAATTATCGCTATCAACCATCCGACAACCTTGTATTTCTCACCCAAATCCAAGAATGCGTCGATGCATGATTTGCCGGTGCGTCTTCCGATGGCGATCTCCGTTATCATCAAGGCCACACCGAACGTTATAACCAGTACGATGTACGTTAGCAGGAAGATTCCGCCACCGTATTGTTCGGCAAGATACGGGAAGCGCCACAGGTTCCCGAGACCAACCGCCGAACCGGCAGCCGCTAGGATGAACCCCAGCCTCCCCGAGAAGCTGCCACGCGATGCAGCATGCTCCATGTCGATGTCTCACGCAATGAGTGTTATAAAAGATTGCCTATAAGTGAAAAATAGAGGGATGGCGACGAATAACACCGCCATCCACTCGGTTTCAAATTGTGTATATCCCCAGACCACCGAGGATGCCGACCACTAGAATCGTGACCAGAATAATCGGGCACACATACCTTATCATGTATGGATAGATCGTCTTGATTCTGAACTCGTGTCCCGACGACTCGACTTCATCGATAACGAACAGTGGCTTGACCACATATCCAATGAGTATGCATGTGATCAGCGCAACTATCGGCATCATCACGGAGTTCGTGATGAAATCGAAGAACGCTAGGAACGTCATGCCGATGGGCTCGATGAAACTGAGCGGGCCCTCGCCCAGACACGCCAGCATACCGAGACCGAGTATGACTGCCGAGACGATTATACAGGCACGAAGACGTGTCATGTGCCAGTGGTCCTTCAACACTGCGACGACGGCCTCCATCAACGCCATGGACGATGTCAGTGCGGCGAACATCGCCAACAGGAAGAACGCGATTCCGACGACCTCTCCACCTGGCATGGCATCAAACACCTGGGGCATCGTTGTAAACAGAAGACCGAACCCGCTGGTCATTCCCGTTGAGCTTTCGGAGAACAGAACGAACGCGGGAACAATCATGAGTCCCGACAGGAAAGCCACACATGTGTCTGTGAGAGCCACAGTATAGGCGGACTTCTCGATATTGTCCTGTTTCCTCATGTATGACCCATATGCTATGCTAATGCCCATGGCGATCGACAGAGAATAGAATAGCTGGCTCACCGCACCTGCGACCGTAGAGAAGGAGAGCTTATCGAAATCAGGAACAAGATAGTACGAAAGTCCATCGGATATACCCGGGATGGTCAACATGTAAATGCATATCGCCGCGAGTAGCACGAAGAGCACAGGCATGAGAATCTTGCTGAGTCTCTCGATCCCTTTCTCCACTCCGAGTGTGACAACGACTATAGTCATGAATGCGTAAATCAGAAACCACGGAAGCGGATTGTCGAATAACCCGTCCAGGCCCATGGATGTGAAGTCCCCGAAGAAACCCTGGCCTGCGAGGTCCGATCCTGTTCCGACGGCATAGTCCGCGAAGTATTTGGTGACCCATCCGCCAACTACACAGTAATATGGCACGATGATGGCTGGAACCAGCATGGCTATCCAACCTATCACGGGATACTTATCACAGAGATCCATGAGCGCATCAAAACACGATTTACCAGTACGTCTGCCGATTGCCAGTTCGGTTATTAGCATCACTACTCCGAACGTGACAACCAATATGAGGTAGACCAGTAGGAATATCCCTCCACCGTACTGTTCGGCCAGATAAGGGAAGCGCCAGAGATTCCCGAGTCCGACGGCGGCACCTGCGGTGGCGAGTATGAAACCCATCCTTCCCGAGAAACCACCACGTTTTTCGTTAGACTTCATCATCAGAGTGACGTCTCATCCGTATATGCAATTTACGCGGAGGTGTGTGACAATGGACATGACTAGTCCGGCCGACCCTTTAGAACATTTCTCCCTCCCCTAAATAGGTATAAATCGGATGTCAGAGTACGCACCCCTACAGGTGTAAAACCATGCAGCTTTATCACGATAAAGACGCGGATCTGAAGGTCCTCGACGGAAAGAAAGTTGCTGTCCTGGGATACGGATCCCAGGGAAGGGCACAGGCTCTTTGCTTCAACGACTCCGGCATCGATGTAACCGTCGGAGTCAGAAAGGACGGAAAGTCCTGGAACAAGGCCAAGGAGGACGGACTAAAGGTCGCTGAGTTCGCTGACGCCGTCAAAGACGCGGACGTCGTCATGATGCTCCTGCCCGACGAGATTCAGCCCGACATCTACAAGCAGTACGTCGAGCCGAACCTCAAGAAAGGCGCTGCCCTCGAATTCGCCCACGGATTCGCCATCACCTACAAACTGATCCAGCCTCCCGCGGATGTCGATGTCATCATGATGGCCCCCAAGGCCCCTGGAGACATGGAGAGAATCGTCTTCACTGAAGGATTCGGAGTTCCCGCCCTCATCTGCATCCACCAGGATGTCACCGGAAACGCCAAAAGGATCGCCCTCGCCCTCGCCAAGGGTCTGGGATCCACACGCGCCGGCGTTTTCGAGACCACCTTCGACAACGAGACGTACACCGACCTCTTCGGCGAGCAGGCGGTCCTCTGCGGCGGACTCACCGCTCTGATCAGACAGGGATTCAAGACCCTGACCGATGCCGGCTACCCTCCAGAGATGGCCTACTTCGAGGTCCTCCACGAGACCAAGCTCATCGACGATCTCATCATCAAGGGAGGATTCGAGCTTATGTGGGACGTCGTCTCCAACACCGCCGAGTACGGCGGAATGACCAGAAGAGACAGGGTCATCACTGAGGAATCCGGAAAGGGCATGAAATCCATCCTCGACGATATCGAGAGCGGCAAGTTCAAAGATGAGTGGAGAGCGGAATGGGCAGCTGGACTCGTCAACCTCAAGAAGATGGAAGAGGACGAGAAAAAACTGCAGCTCGAGATCACCGGAAAGGAGATCCGCCAGCTCTTCGAGAGAAAGAACTGAAAACCTTCACAGGCCAGGTGGCGATTTGAGCAGGATGAACGTCAGAACGAGGAGCGGAGACTTCCCCGCGGATCTCGACGGATCAGACATCTCCAACGCCATCTGGCTCTCACTCCCCCTCAGTATGGACATAAACATGCTGGGTGGGATGCTCTATTGCGAGTGCCCCCTGTATGCAATCAAACCAAAGGAGGGGCGTACCACCAAACTCGAGATCGGGGACATCGCCTACTGGCCCGGCCCTGACGCATTCTGTATTTTCTTCGGTCCGACCCCCCTCAGTGGCGAGGATGGAAAGCCCGTGGCCCCATATCCCGTCATAAAGATCGGAAAGATGCTGGGGGACTGTTCCGCGCTGGAGGATTCCGGCGACAGACAGAAGCTGACCCTAGCTCCCCCCTACTGACATCAAGCTCACACGTGCTTTATCCCCGTACTCTCTGAGATTTCGGTACTGACCGTACAGAGATCATCCAGAGACAGCTCGTTCAACCCCGAATGACCGGACACTCTCAGGAACACCCTGATTTCGTTCGCAAGAACATTGAGATAGTTTCCGACACGCTTGGCACCTGCCTCCACGTCGAGACGGGACTCCAGCTCCGGATCCTGAGTTGCTATACCCATGGGACATGACCCCGTGTTGCATATCCTATATCTCTGACATCCCAAAGCCATGAGCACGGCCGACGATAAAGCAACCGCGTCCGCCCCCATTGCCAGTGCCTTTATGCAGTCACCACTGGTACGGAACCCCCCTGTGATGATCAGTTCCTGATCCATGCCGTGCTCGTCCATGTACTTTCTAGCCCTGGACAAGGCATAGACGGTCGGAACTGATGAGACGTCCTTGAGGAACTTCGGAGAAGATCCCGTGGAGCCTCCCCTTCCGTCGATCGTTACAAAATCGCATCCGGAATGCGAGATGAACTCCAAGTCCTCCTCGATATGCCCTACAGCGATCTTCACGCCTATCGGGAGCCCACCGGACCTCCGACGGAGCATGTCTACCATAGCTTTCAGATCCTCAGGTGACTCCAGCCCCGGGAACTTCGACGGACTTGTGATGTCTTCGCCACGACGCTTTCCCCTCATCGTGGCTATGATTTCAGTTACCTTCTCCCCCGGCAGATGTCCACCCATGCCTGGCTTGGTTCCCTGACCGATCTTGATTTCGATGGCGTTGCAATTCTCCAATGTCATGTCGTTGAAGCTATATTGATTCGGAATGTACTCGAAGATGTACTTGTACGCAGAGACCATCTCATCCCACAATGCCCCGCCTTCTCCACTGCACATGGCCGTTCTAGCCATGGCACTTCCCTTCGATAGGGCGATTTTTGCTCTTCCGGAGAGCGCGCCGAAACTCATGTGGCTGACATACACCGGCATCTCAATCTCCATTGGCCGCCTGGCCTTCTTACCTATAATCGTACGGATGTTCACATCGGAACCAGAATCCTTAGGTAATGTGCCGAGTTGAGCGCCCAGGAAGAGTATGTCTTCGAAATTCGGAACATGGATGGTAGTGTCCATGGTGCTGTCAACACTCTTCCCCGTCAGCGCCATCATATGGATGTCGTCCATCACACCTCCATCAAATCTCTTGAGATTCTGCGGAACGTCAATGCTTCCTTCGAGAACAATGTTCTCGACTGTTTTTGATGCGATCCCGGAAGATTCTTCGTGAGACTGAGGCTGCCCATCACCTATGAGCTTATAGGCGGATTTAGGCGAATGACACAGTGGGCAAACCCAGTCGTCAGGGAGGTCTTCGAACCTGACCCCCTCATCTTCCTCATCATAGATCTCCCCGCACAAGGTGCATCTGTAGCGCGCCATGAAATATGGAACGATTCGAAGGGTTATAATCATCTGGATGAAGCCCGTCTCCCGGTTTTATCACGAAATGCGTTGCAACCGTTGGTTCGTTCCCAAGTACGACGTGTAATAGAAATCGTAGATTTGGCAGAATGTAAAAGGTTTGAAAGGTTTGATTTCAGTTTCCAACCAGCTCGGTTCCGGAGAAACTCATCGTTGGAACCGTCACAACCCCCATCTCTCTAGGGTCGTTCCCAACCAATTCTATGTTCCTTACGGCATCAAGCATATTGCCCATAAGCAAGGCATTGTTGACTGTGTCAACAATCTCCCCTTTCCTGATGATGTACCCACACCTGACGTTCAACCCGAACCTTCCGGTCATCTCGTCGGCCTCCGGCCACGCGAACCTCTCGACATAAATCCCGTTGTCCGTCTGCTCTATAATCTGCTCGGGGGTGTATATGCCCGGCTTCGCGGTGACGTTCAGTGCCTTGATCACGGGAGTGCGCTCGTATGCGCCCTGCGCTTCGACACTGGACCTGCGCATGCCGTTGCCCGTGCTGTCTCCGCAGAAAGAGTCCCTGAGGAACGACCTCAGCACACCGCCCTCCACGACGACCCTCCTCTCGGTGGGAGTGCCCTCGTCATCGAACACGCACGACAGCGGAGCAGCCACGGTCGGATCGTCCACGATGGTCAGCTGTTCCGAGGCGACCTGCTGCCCCAGGCTGTCCTTCCAGAGGCTCCTGCCGTACTTCACGTTCTCTCCGTTGACCGCTGCGACAACTGATGAGTTCATCATATCCCCCAGCTGACCGGGTGGGAGGATCATGCTTAGTTTCTCCGAACCCTTGAACTCGTGGCTTGCGGCGGCGTTGTTTGCCTGACGCGCCAGAGACTCACCGATGGCTGGCAGGTCGATGTCCAGATGCGTCCCGTGGAACGTCTCCATCCCCTCCCCGGGATGGTCCTTGGTGGTCATGGATGTGAAGTGACCATAGACAAGGGTGCTCCTGTGTGAGCAGTCCACACCGTTGCCGTTAATCACCCTGCAGTCGTTCGTGGAGACCCTGATCTGCGCCCTCGGGATGCTGACCGGACAGCTGTCGATGAGCATCTTCGCCATCTCCCTGAGGTCCTCGGGGGTGATGTCCTCGACCCTCTTGTCCCAAACATCGGGAAGGACGATCCTCGCCTGCCCGGGTTGGGCGTATCCCTTGAATTCGGTACTCTCCGGCGAGTACCTCAGAACGGACTCGGCCATGGCCATGCACTCCTGGACCGAAGTCTCCCCGCTGAGGGTAACCGAGGCCTTCCCCTGGCGACCCCCGTCCGCTATGCGGATCATCATGCCCGAGTCCAGCTTGGTCTCGATGTTGCTGATCTTGGAATCGTCGATGTAGACGGTGTTTATCACTGCCTCTGAGACGTAGACCTCCGACTGCCCATATCCGCCGGCAGCCCTCATCGCCTTCTCCGCGTAGTATCCGATGTCGCTCACTGTCCTCCCCCCACAATCATCCTTGCACGCATGTACGGGCCTCCCGACGAGACCCTCACCCAGTCCTCGATGCCCTTTCCGCACATCCCCCCGTCCAGGATGACCTCCTTGGAAAGCGCGTCGGCCGAGGATAGGATGTCCACCGACCTGCCTGTGAGGGTGAACGACTGAAGCGGCTTGACTATCTCCCCGTTCCTGATGAGGAAGCCCCTGAGACACTTGGCCTCGAAACATCCACCGACCGGGTCCTCCATGCCGTTGACCATCTTGTCGCAGAGGATCCCGTCCTTGGTATCGGCGATGATCTCGTCGCGGCCCCACTCGCCTGGGCCGAAGTAGGTGTTGGTCATCCTGACCCAGACCCTCTTTCCGTAGTTCTCCGCCCTCCCGTTCCCGGTGGGCTTCGTGCCAAGCTGCGATGCGGTCTCGAGACTGTGCATGTATCCCCGGTACACGCCATGGTCGATTATGGTCGTACAGGAAGAGGGAGTACCCTCGTCATCGAAAGGAACGGAACCGTGCGCCCCGTGGACTGTACCGTTGTCGTACATCGTGATGATGTCGGATGCGACCTTTCTGCCGACGGCGCCGGTGAGGAACGATCTCTTCTTGGTGATCTCGTCCCCCTCCGAAGCGTGGCCCATCGCCTCATGTGCCAGCAGTCCAGACACCATGGGGTCGGAGATGACCGTCAGGTTGCCCGACGGCGCCCTGTCCGCCTTGAGGGTCTCGATGGCCTCTTTGGCAGTGACCCTCCCGAGCTCCTCCAGGTCGGTATCCCTCACGACCTCGTATCCGAGTGTGCTGTCGGGCCCATCGTAGTAACGCTCCATCCTCTGACCGTCGGCGGCGACTGACATCGCCCTGCACAGGGTGCGGACCTCCTCCCAGCTCAAATCGGAGCCGGCGGAGTTCACAAGCGAGTTGGTTTTGACCTCCTCCGAGTATGAACCGACACGGTTGATGATACGGTCGTCGATCGCTTGCGCCCTGTCGAGATCCTGGGCGGCGGCGATCTTCTCGGACAAATCGACGGAATCGGGGTGGATGCGTACATCCGCCTTCCTGTGCTCCCTTACCGTGGCGGGTTCCAGCTGCAGGTCGGACTTCCTCTCCCCGGAGGCGTTCCTCACCGCCTGCTCCGCCGCCCGGACGACCGCATCACGGTCGAAAGAAGTGGCGGTTCCGTAGCCCCATCTCCCGCCCGCCCATGCCCTGAGGCAGACGCCCCCGGTGCTCTTCTGGACCAGCTGGCGTATGTCTCCGTTCATGGAGCTGACTCCGGTGACCCTCACGGTCTGGGACCTGGCATCCGAGAACTCGGCCCCCAGGTCCTGCATCCTGTCCACGGCCTTCTGGAGGACGTCCTGGGCCTGCTCCGCCTTCATGAGGACTGCCTGCATCATACCACCGTGAAGGAATGGTCGAATGAGGTCAACACCTCGCACCCATCCTCCGTGATGAGGCAGGTGTCCTCTATCCTGATGCCACCGACACCGGGGATGTATATGCCTGGCTCCGCCGAGACGACGTTGCCAGCGTGGAGCGTCTGCTCCGACTTGGAGTATATGGATATGTCCTGGTGGACGTCCATTCCGATGCCGTGGCCGAACGTGTGGATGAACCTCCCCTTGAACTCGGACTCGTCGATTATCTTCCTCGCCGCGACATCGGCTGCACTGGCGCTGGCACCATCGCGGTACTCCGCGATGCCCGCGCGCTGTGCCTCGAGAACTATCTCGTAGGCCCTCTCCATAATCTCCGGGGGCCTCCTGAAGAATACGGTGCGCGTCATATCTGAGCAGTAGCGGTCGTACTTCGTACCGAAGTCGAAAAGCGCGGTGTCCCCCGGCTTTAGACGGTAGTCGCATGGCATGTGGTGAGGCTGTGATGAGTAGGCCCCGAAGGCCGCGATGGTGTCGAAGGCGTTTCCGGTACCGCCCAGCTCCCTCATGCGGGAGTCCATCCTGGCAGCCACCTCCTTCTCAGACACTCCCTCGGACAACATGCCCGGGATCTCCCCGGCCACGATTGACGAGATCCTGCAGGCTTCGCGGGTGGCGGCGATCTCCTTCTCGTCCTTTACGGATACGGTCTCGGAGATGGCCTTGCCGGCGTTCACGACTTCAATGCCTTCCACGGTCTTCTCCACATAGCGAACTCCGGCATATGTGGCCGAATTGACGTTGAAACCCACCTTCTTGCATCCCTTCAGAGCGTCCCTGATGAAGTTGTCGCGCTCCTCGCGGTTGTGATACACGCGGATGTCCCCCACACCCTCGTGGGCGCCTTCCTCCTCGAGGATGCTGACGATGACATCCAGGTTCCCGTCAGGACGGACGATTGCGAAGGACCCCTCGAAGGTCCCCGACTTCTGCTCGGTCAGGTACCAGAATGTGGAGTCCAGGAACGGTTCGCCGTCGTTAACGATGACGATGGCGTCCATCTCGCCCTTGGCATTCGAAATGAGCCTCTCGGCCCTTGTTTTAGGCATGCCCCTTAATTCATAACCATATAGAAACAGATTTGGACACATCCTGTGACAGATCTGTTGCACTCGTCCGCCGACAGGAAATAGGTGACCGGGCCCATGGCAGAGAATGCGGGCCCGGCTTTTCCGTCAGATTCCGATCCACTCGTTCCTGACGATCCTCTTCAGAGCGGAGATCGCGGACATCGCCGCGAGATAGGATGTCTTTGGATTATCGGGAGACGGGACGTTGAACGTATGGCAGGTCATCTGACCGAACTCGCCCCTCACCCTCAGCTCGTGGGAGTTGCTGTGGCTGGATGGATCGACGACGATGGTGACCTTGGTCTTGTCGAAGCCCACGCCCAGCAGCGAAACTGTGGCGGCGACGTTGATGTTCTTGGGGAATAGCTTCACGGCGTCCCTCGCGGTCCCGGTGAAGACCGTCGTCGGTTTGGTGAGCGCGTCGACATCGATGCCGTGCTCCTCGATCCAATCGACACCCTCCAGACTCTTGGGTCCTTTCGTGGTTATCAGCTCGACCTCCTCCAACTCCCCAACAGCCGATGACCGCAGCCCGTCGGTTCCGCATACGGCCCCGGACGGGATGAAGATCTTGGCCTCCGACTGGATGGCCTTCTCCTTCACGAACTCCCTGAAGCTGTCGTCCACCAGTGCACCGACGGACATGATCATTATGTCGACGCCCCTCGCGACGACTTTGGGGACGATGTTGGTGGCCGCTCTCTGTGAAGCGGCCTCGATCACGAGATCCGTATGGTAGAGCTCCTCCTCCACATCGTTGATGATGATTGCCTTGTTTAGAACGGCGGCGAGCTTCTCGGCCCTTGGAGCGTCCTCGTCCATGAGGTATATCCTCTTGACCTCGGCCATCTCGTCGGCCGCTTTGGCGAGTTTGGACCCGATGGACCCGCACCCTACGATTGTTATGCGCATAAGGCGTTACTAAAATTCTTGATATAATAGGGTTCGGTAAGTAATCGTAACGCAGAGACCTGTTTTCTACGAAATCAAACAACAAACCTACGAAAACAGTTGATACCGGCGGGGTTGCCCCCGCCAGCTGGAGTAAATGCCTCACTCCTTCGCCAAAATCGCCCCGAGGTCCTCGTCGGGCTTGGAGATTGGATGGATGTCGTAGTTCTCCACGAGAACCTTCAGGACTGCAGGAGAGACGAATGCAGGGAGTGAGGGTCCGAGGTATATGCCCCTGATGCCGAGATACAGAAGTGTGAGCAGTATGCACACAGCCTTCTGCTCGTACCAGGATAACACCATGGACAGTGGCAGGTCGTTTACGCTGCAACCGAATGCATCGGCAAGGGCGAGGGCGACCCTTATCGCCCCATAGGCATCGTTGCACTGACCCATGTCGAGCAACCTGGGGATCCCGCCGATATCCCCGAGATCCAAGTCGTTGAAACGGAACTTGCCGCAGGCAAGGGTGAGCACCACGGAATCGTCGGGAACCGACTGGACGAATTCCCTGAAATAGCTCCTCCCCGGCTTGGAACCGTCACAACCCCCCACTAGGAAGAAGTGACCGATGGCCCCCGACTTCACGGCGTCCATTATGGCTCCGGCGTTGGAGAGGATTGCCTCCCTGCCGAACCCCGTGGTGTACTCCACTGATGCTGGGCGGGCCTCCTTGAAACCGCCTGTCGAAAGCGCCCTCTCGATCAGCGGTGTGAAATCGCCGTCGCTCACATGGGTTGTCCCCGGATACGCAACCGGCCCCGACGTGAACACGTCCGCGATATAGCTGTCCTTGGGAGGCATGATGCAGTTGGTGGTGAACAGGACTGGGACGCGGATGCCGTCGAACTCCGACCTCTGGTTCTGCCACGCGGTGCCGTAATGACCCTTCAGATGCCTGAACTTGGACAGCTCAGGGTATGCGTGTGCCGGCAGCATCTCGCCGTGGGTGTAGACGTTGATCCCCATGCCTTCGGTCTGCTCCAGCAGCGCCTTGAGATCTGCGAGATCGTGACCCGTGACGATGATCGCCGGCCCAGGCTCGATCGAATTGGACACCTTCACCGGCCCCGGGATCCCGAATTCCGCACGGTTTGCGGCATCCAGCATCTCCATGCAGACCAGGTTGGATCTCCCCACCTCCATGACCATGGACAGGAGCACGTCCGCATCGGCATCGGACCCTATGGTCCTCAGACCCTTGTAGATCGTGGCGTTGACTCCCGCATCCACCCTGCCGAGGACTGCCGCGTGGTATGCGTAGGCCGCCATCCCGCGGATTCCGAAAAGGATGAGGGACTTCAGCGAACGAACATCGTCCGGGGCGTCCCACACGGCGGACATGTCATAGGGCTCCGCGCCTCCCGCCAGGCTGATGATGCGATCCGTCTGACCGCGGATGTCCTCCGCATCGAAGTCCACGTTTGTCAACGTGGAGAACAGGGCCCTCGTGACGGCGATATCCCCTTCGGGACCGATCCCTTCGCATCCCTGAGAGGATGCCAGCGAAACGAGCGCGCCCGTCAGCCTGTCCTGGAGGCCTGCTATCTCGGCGGTCTTTCCGCAGACCCCGGCCTTGCCCGTGCAGGCGCGGCCTCCAGCGGTCTGCTCGCATTGGAAACAGAACATCGGTACATCGGATTCCATAATCGTTCCTCCGCATCATTGCGTTGTGTGTTCAATCTGAACGTAACTAATATAACTGAAACGTTGTTTCTACAACATGATATCATGAAGGGCAGGACGCAGATTCT
This sequence comes from Candidatus Methanomethylophilaceae archaeon, assembly GCA_944321985.1. Lineage (GTDB taxonomy): Archaea > Thermoplasmatota > Thermoplasmata > Methanomassiliicoccales > Methanomethylophilaceae > Methanoprimaticola. Next base: position 6,778 of record CALUNK010000016.1, on the reverse strand, counting down.
CAGAAACACGGGACTATTCGAGGGGATAGAGGACGAGGAGATGGAAACCATGCTGAAATGCCTGGGCGTGTTCACGCGCAGATACGCCAAAGGGGAATTCCTCTTCCGCCGTGGTGACCACACGGACTGCCTCGGGGTCATCCTTGACGGGGAGGTGAGGCTCATACGCGAGGATTGGTGGGGCAACCGCACCATCCTCGCCCAGCTGGGCAAAGGGATGACCACTTGCATGGAGTACGCTTGCACATCGGACCCGTTGGACGTCAGCATCGTCGCCGAGGAGCCCACTGAGATCCTGTACCTGGATGTCGGAAGGGCGGCCAACGTGTGCAACTCATCCTGTCAGTTTCACAACCGCCTAGTGAAGAATCTCATGAGGAACCTGGCAGGTTCGTCGATGTCCATGAACCGCAGGTTGAACCAGCTGGCGAAGAGGTCCACCCGCGAGAAGATCTGCGCGTTCCTTTCGGACCAGGCGAGAGCGGCCGGTTCCAGCGACTTCATGATCGGGATGAACCGCCAGGAGATGGCCGAATACCTGGGGGTGGACAGGAGCGCCATGTCCACGGAGCTTGGGAGGATGCAGCGCGAGGGGATACTCGAGTTCCAGAAGAACCACTTCGTCCTGAAGTGATCGACGGCGCCCGTCCCACTCCGCCATGAACTCATCCAGGAACCCGACCATGTAGTCGTGACGAGCGGCTGCCATCCGCCTGGCGGCGTCTGTGTTCATCATACCCTTCAGAAGGAGGAGCTTCTCGTGAAAGTGGTTGATAGTGGTCCCATGGTTGCTGCGATACGCGGCCTCATCCATGACCGCCCTGGGACCCTCGCCTGGGACGTGCATCTCGCGACCGCGACTGCCCCCGTACGCAAACGCCCTGGCTATGCCGATGGCGCCTATGGCGTCCATCCTGTCCGCGTCCTGGACTATCTTCCCCTCGAGCGTATCGGGGACGACCGAATCTGTCCCTTTGAACGACACCTGGGAGATTATACGGATGATCCTCTCCTGCATCTCGGCGGAGACGCCCTCGGATTCCATGAAACCCCGCGCGTTGGCATACCCGTTGTCGCCGAAAAGCTTCACGTCGTCGGCGTCGTGCAGCAGTGCGGCCAACCTCACCACGTCCATGTCCCCGCCCTCCTCGAGGCAGATCGAAAACGCGAGGTCGTGCACCCGGACGGTGTGCCATATGTCATGACCGCCGCTGTCGCCCTCGAAGAGACTCCCGACGAAATCCCTGGCATGCGCGAAGACCAGCTCATCCATACGCTCTGAATGACGGCATCGGATATCATCCCCACGCCCGCCATCGTTATTACGTACCGCCGAGATGACGGTGCATGGAAAGATACGTCCTCGTCGACCATACCGCCGACATGATGGTCAAGGCGTTCGGCTCGACTCTCGAGGAGTGCTTCGCCAACGCGGCGTACGCGCTGTTCGACCAGACCGTCGACCTCACCGGGATCGGAACGTCCGAACATGCGGACATCCGCGTCAAGGGCATAGACGAGGAGGACCGCCTGTACTCATTCCTATCGGAACTCCTCTTCATCGAGGACTGCGACAACCTCATCTTGAAGGAGTTCGAGGTACGCTTCGACGGTGACGAGGTCGTATGCCATGCGAGGGGGGAGACCCTGGACCGCTCCCGCCATCGGATCAGGTCCGAGATAAAGGCGGTAACATACCATATGATGGAGATCGATCACGACACTCCGTCGGTGACGGTCCTGTTCGATGTCTGACCCCCATAATCCTAATTTATTACAGTGACCATTCCGCGCAACATGCTCAGACTAGGCTGGTTCTCCACCGGAAGGGGCCCCGGATCTCGCAACCTACTCAAGGCCGTCATGGACAAGAAGGAGCAGGGCGGGCTCGACATCGAGATATCGTTCGTTTTCTGCAACTGGGATAACGATGAGGAGGACAACCCCAAGAGAGAGCAGAGGCAGATCTTCTTCGACATGGTTGAGAGCTACGGCATCCCGCTGGTCACGCTCTCCTGGAAGAAGTTCATGCCCGAACTCTGGAAGGAGGACCAGACTGCATGGAGGAACGAGTACGGGAAGGAGCTCAGAAGGCTCACCTCCCAGCACCCCTTCGACCTCGGCATCCTCGCCGGATACATGCTCTGGATGGACGACGAGACCTGCAGGGAGTACGACATGCTCAACCTCCACCCCGCACTCCCCGACGGCCCGAAGGGCACATGGCAGGAGGTCATCTGGCAGCTCATCTCGGAGAATGCGAGGGACCAGGGCGCCATGATGCACATATGCACGGAGGAGTGGGACCGCGGAGCTGCCATAACCTACTGCCGTTTCCCTATAAGGGGCGGGGACTACGACGCGCTGTGGGAACAGATGTACGGCAAACTGGAGAAACAGACTCTCGAACAGATCAAAGCCGACGAGGGCCAGGAGGAGCCACTTTTCAAGAGGATAAGGGAGGACGGCGCAAAGCGCGAGCTCCCCCTCATAGTCGCCACGATAGGGGCGTTCGCGGACGGCAGAGTGAGAATCGAAGGAAAGAAGCTGTACGCCGGCGACACCAGGCTCGAGGGGCCCTACGACCTGTCCGAACAGGTTGACGCGGCGCTGGAGTGATCGAATGCCAGGAGAGTTCGACCCCACGGAGGAGCTAGGCCTGTTCCCGGACAGGATATTCGTCTGCAACTGCCGCGGTTTCATAACCAAGAACAACTACCTCAGGGACCTTTGCGCCAGGTTCATCCGCAACGGCGCTCACTTCTACGACGTCCTTGTGAGGTACGATGAGCTCACGGCATACGTGCTGGGAAGGGAGGAGGCCTCAGCGGGAAACTTCATAAAATGGATGGTCCCGTTCCTCAAGGCCAACGGAGCGACGGACCACCTCGTAGACAGGTTCGGGGCGGAGGACATGCAGCTCATGCCAGGCGCCACCACGGCGGTCCGCTACATCGCCAGCCAGATGCCCTCCTTCATCAACACGTCGCTCTTCGAACACGGCATGATGAGGGTCTCCGAACAGCTCGACACGCCTCTGTACGAGTCGTACTGCACCAAGATGGAGATGGACAACGTCCAGTTCAGCAGAGCGGAGTCCAGGAAGCTGAGGGAGATGGCCGAGACGATATCTTCTCTCAGGATCCCCAAGGTCGAGTACGAGCTCAACGTGCCCATGGAGGTGGACGCCGCCGACGTCAAGATCATCAAGACCATGGACGACATCATCCAGGAGCAGATCCCCGGCATGAACGCCATGAGCCTGATGGAGTCGGTGATACCGGTGACATCCCACAAGAAGGCGTACCAGCTGCTGGACATAAGGCGCCAGACCAACATCGACCTGGACAGCACGTTCTACATAGGCAGCGACAACACGGACTTCCAGTCCCTGGACCTGATCAGGGACAGCGGAGGGGTCGCAGTCTCGTTCAATGGAACCGACTTCGCGGTCAGAGGAAGCACCATCGCCATCCTGTCCAAGGATTCCACCGTGGGGGCGGTCTTCGCAGAGCAGTTCTTCAGCCGCGGGATAGAGGCCGTCTTGGACCTCGCCCGCAACTGGGACAGGGAATACCTGAGGGAGGCCAAGTTCCCGGACAGGAACCTGGTCGACGCGATGCTCGCCGCACACCCGAGGAAGCTCCCGGAGGTGTACATCGTCGACAGAAAGAACGTCGACGAGATAGCCGCGAGGAGCGCCGAGTACAGAAAGAAGATCCTCGGACCCTGAACGATGTGTGCACCGGGCCCGGCATACTCAACGAGGGCCTCTTTCTCGGAACCGGAAACCAGCCATGGGCACAGAACCGGTCGCATGAACACAGGAGAATGTGATGGTGCTCTGGTCGGGATTCGAACCCGAGTGTCGGCCTCGAAAGGGCCGAATGATTGGCCACTACACTACCAGAGCGCGAACAGAGCCATCGCAACCTTGTTTATAAGCATATTGCTGAGATGGCAGACCGTCCGTGGAAGTTGGATGCCGTCAGGGTCCGAAAAGCCACGTGGCGAAACCTTTTTAATATGTTCCCTTTAATAGCGCCTTATTATCGGAGTGGTAATTATGGCCGACAACGAACCGCTGGAGAGCCCGGATGAGGACGTAACACGTGTACGTCTCCCCAATATCAAGGAAGGTGAGATGTTCGGGATAGCGGATCAGCTTCTCGGTGCATCCAAGATCAAGGTCATGTGCGAGGACGGAGTCTCCCGCGTGGGACGCATCCCCGGCAAGATCAAGAAAAGGATGTGGATCAGAGAGGGCGACCTCCTGATCATCTCCGTCTGGGACTTCCAGCCCGACAAATGCGACGTCAGGTTCAGATACACCAAGACCCAGGCAGTCAACCTCAGCAAGAGGGGCAAGGTCCCGAAGAACCTTGACATATTCTGAGGGGGAGCACCACATGACCTCCTACGAGGAGGCGTACGCATACCTCGAGAGGCATGTGGACGCCCTCAAAACCAACCGCACCGGCGACGAACGTCAGACCGATGCGGAGGTCTTCGACAAGAAGACCCTTCTCACCATCTACGACATGATGACCTCTGGGTACATCGACCTCGTCCACTACCCGGTGTCCACAGGCAAGGAGGGCAACGTCTTCTATGTCACGGACGAGGACGGCGAGGGTCTGGCCCTCAAGATTTTCCGCACGTCCACATCCACGTTCAAGAGGGTGTCCAAGTACGTGGAGGGAGACCCCAGGTTCAGGGGGGTCACCGGCAACAGGTGGAAGATGATCTACGCCTGGGTCAACAAGGAGTTCAAGAACCTAGCCAGGTACGCTGACGCGGGGATCCCCGTACCGGAACCGGTCACTTTCGACAAGAACTGCCTTCTCATGGAGTTCATCGGCGACGAGACCGGGCCGTGCCCCCAGCTGAAGGACGTCGTCCTGGACGATCCGACCGACACGTACGACGAGGTCGTGTCCTTCATCATCGACGGATGGCAGGAGGCCCACCTGGTCCACGGGGACCTCAGCGAGTACAACATCCTGATGCAGAACGGGCAGCCGATAATGATCGATGTGGGACAGGCGATGACCACCGACCACTACAACGCCAAGGAGCTGCTGGAGAGGGACATCAGGAACATAAACGCGTTCTTCAGGAAGAGGGGCGCGGACGTCATCGACGACGAGGTCATCTTTGACGAGACCGTCAACGGGACGGACGACGAAGACGAAGAGGAGGAAGAGGAATGAGATCCATTAGGATACCCGCCGACAGGGTTGGCACGCTCATCGGAAAAGGCGGGGAGACGAAGAAGACCCTCCAAGAGATTTCCGGGATAAAGCTCGACATAGACACCGAGGAGGGCGAGGTCCTGATCCACGACGACGTGGAGCTCGAGGACCCCGTCATGGCCCTGAAGATCCAGGACGTGATCAGAGCCGTCGGAAGGGGGTTCAATCCCGAAAAGGCGATGAGGCTCTTCGACGACGACGAGTACCTGGAGGTCGTGGACCTCAAGGAGTTCGTGGGGGAGAGGAGCAACCAGATCACCAGGATAAGGGGGAGGCTCATCGGGAAGAACGGCAAAACCCGTAGGATAATCGAGGAGCTGACCGGATGCGACATGATGATCTACGGCAACACCGTCTCGCTGATAGGGAACTCCATCAGCCTCCCGGTTGCGAAGCACGCGGTCGAGCTCATCCTCCAGGGGAGCGAGCACGCTACCGTTTACCACTATCTGGAAAGCCAGCGCCCGAGGCTCAGGATCGCCGAGATGGGGTTCGACCTGTGAGGTGACCCCATGGAGGAGTGGATCTACGAGAATCACGACAAGGCCAGGGCACTGGCGGAGATGGGACTGTGCGATCACTGCCTCGGACGCATGTTCGGGAAGATCGGCACCGGGACCACCAACGTGAACAGGGGCCAGGACATACGTGAGGCCCTGGCGGAGGAGGGCGTTGACGCCCCCGCCGCCGAGTTCTGCCCTCTGTGCGAGAACGTTTTCAACCTGCTGGACAGATTCGCCGACGCCGCCGTCGAGAGCATGTCCGACATCGAATCGGACAACTTCCTCATAGGGACCAAGGTCGAGCCCGAGATCGTCCAGAGGGAGAAGGATCTGTGGGAGAGGTACGGCCTCGAGAACGCGGAGCCCATAAAGGCTGAGCTGAACCGCGAGATCGGGAAGATCGCGCTCCCGAAGATGCACCGCCCGGTGGAGTTCAAGAACCCCCAGGTGGTGGCATGCGTGGACACCCGCTTCGCAGACGTGGCGGTGGACATCGCACCGATATTCATAGCCGGACGCTACAACAAGTTCAGCCGCGAGATCCCCCAGACCATCTGGCCATGCAGGGTCTGCCACGGCAAGGGCTGCGACCACTGCCACGGCAAGGGGAAGATGTACGAGACGTCCGTGCAGGAGATCATCGGTGACATCGCCCTCGAGATGACCGGCGGAACGGAGCACTTCTTCCACGGCATGGGCAGGGAGGACATCGACGCCCGCATGCTGGGGGACGGAAGGCCGTTCGTGCTCGAGATCAGCAACCCCAAGGTCAGACACATCGACCTGGACGAGCTCAAAAGCAGATCGGACAACGACCTAGCCGCCTTCAACGACCTGCACTACGTACAACGCGAGGCGGTCGAGAGGTACAAGGAGGCGGCGGCGGACAAGGTCTACCACGTCCATGTCCTCGCAGAGGGTAAAGTTAATAAAGAGGCAGTAATTGAGGTTGCCTTATCGTTCAAGAACGCCAATATAGATCAGAGGACTCCACGCCGTGTCGAGCACAGAAGGGCCGAC
>CALUNK010000015.1 GCA_944321985.1 Candidatus Methanomethylophilaceae archaeon | reverse complement strand
GTCAAGGTCGCCATCGAGGACGGAATGATGGTCACCGGAGGAGGATCCACCGCAATGGAGATCGCCATGCAGCTCCGTGACTACGCCCAGACCATCGGTGGAAGGGAGCAGATCGCCATCGAGGCATTTGCCTCCGCCATGGAGTCCATCCCCAGCACCCTTGCAGAGAACGCCGGACTCGACCCCATCAACATCGTCATCGAGATGAGGAAGCAGCACAAGGAGGGCAGGGTCTACGCCGGCCTCAACCCCTACACCGGAAAGGTCGAGGACATGAAGGCCCTGAACGTCATCGAGCCCTACAGGATCGGAAAACAGGCCATCAACTCTGCCACGGACGCTGCCGTCATGATCCTCAGGATCGACGATGTCATCGCCTCCAAGGCCAGCCCCGTACCCCAGATGGGCGAGGGCGGAATGCCTCCCGGAATGGACGACTGAAAACACAATTCAACAAACCGAGGGGCTCCGGCCCCTCATTACAGGTTATCGAATGACTAAGGGGTGCTACCAATGACTGATAAGTCTGAAGATGTGGAGAAGACGGAGGTCGGTCTCGAGGAGCAGCTCGCGGACGCCAAGGCCCAGGCGGACAAGTATCTGGATATGGCTCGCAGGTTGCAGGCGGATTTCGACAACTTCCGCAAGAGAACGCAGCGCGAGAACGAGGAGTTCCGCAAGTACGCTTGCTCCTCCATCGTCGGGGACCTTCTGACAGTCGTCGACGACCTTGACCGTGCACTGGAGCACGCGGGCGACGAGACCGAGTTCGTGAGGGGGATCCGCGGTGTCAGGGCGAACCTGATGAAGGTCCTGGAGACGAACGGCCTCAAGGAGATCCCCGCAGAGGGGAAGTTCGACCCGGACTACCATGAGGCCCTGTGCACAGTAGACGGGGACGAGGACGGCCTCGTCGCAGAGGTTTTCCAGAAGGGATACACACTCAACGGAAAGGTATTGAGATACGCGAAAGTGAAGGTCACAAAGAAGAAAGCAGTAACAGAAGGTGAGGAAAAATGTCAAGAATAATCGGAATCGATCTTGGAACAAGCAACTCCGCCGCATCAGTCATGGAGGGCGGAAGGCCCACGATGATCCCCAGCGCAGAGGGGACCAGCGTCGGAGGGAAATCGTTCCCCTCCTACGTAGCTTTCACAACCGACGGCCAGCTCCTGGTCGGAGAGCCTGCCAGGAGGCAGGCTGTGACGAACCCGGACGGGACCATCAAGAACGTGAAGAGGAAGATGGGGTCCAACGAGAAGGTGACCGCCCTCGGTAAAGAGTACACCCCCCAGCAGATCTCGGCGTTCATCCTGCAGAAGATCAAGAAGGATGCCGAGTCCTACCTCGGCGAGACGATCGAGAAGGCCGTCATCACCGTTCCCGCCTACTTCAACGACAACCAGAGGCAGGCGACCAAGGATGCCGGTGCGATCGCAGGTCTCGATGTCGTCCGTATCATCAACGAGCCCACGGCTGCCGCCCTCGCCTACGGACTCGACAAATCCGATGTCGAGCAGAAGATCATGGTCTTCGATCTCGGAGGGGGAACCCTCGATGTCACAATCATGGACTTCAGCGATGGTGTGTTCGAGGTCCTGTCCACATCCGGAGACACCCAGCTGGGCGGTTCCGACATGGACGAGGCCTTGACCAGGTATGTCATCGGCGAGTTCCAGAAGGAGACCGGAATCGACCTCGCGAAGGACAACATGGCATTCTGGAGAGTCAGGGAGGCATGCGAGAAGGCGAAGATCGAGCTGTCGACCACAATGCAGACCGAGATCAACCTGCCCTTCATATCCTCCGACGCATCCGGGCCCAAGCATCTGATTCAGACGATCACCCGTGCCAAGCTCGAGGAGCTCGTGGAGCCCATCGTCTCCAGGTGCAGGCAGTCCATGGAGCAGGCCATGAGCGACGCGCACCTCAACTCCGACAAGATCGACAAGGTCATCATGGTCGGAGGACCCACCAGGATGCCCATCGTCCAGAACTTCGTCGAAAACATCGTGGGGCCCAAGATCCAGCGCGGAATCGACCCGATGGAGTGCGTCTCCATGGGAGCGGCCATCCAGGGAGCGGTCCTGTCCGGAGAGGTCAAGGACGTCCTTCTGCTCGATGTCACGCCCCTGTCCCTCGGAATCGAGACGCTGGGCGGAGTCGCTACCAAGCTGATCGAGAGGAACACCACAATTCCGACGAAGAAGAGCCAGGTGTTCTCCACCGCCGTGGACAACCAGCCCTCCGTGGAGATCAACGTCGTCCAGGGAGAGAGGCCCATGGCAGCCGACAACACCTCCCTCGGCAGATTCATACTCGACGGAATACCCCCGGCACGCCGCGGTGTTCCGCAGATCGAAGTCACATTCGATATCGACGCCAACGGAATCATCAACGTCTCCGCCAAGGATCTCGGAACCGGAAAAGAGCAGAAGATCACCATCGCATCCTCCAACAAGCTCAGCAAGGAGGAGATCGACGAGCTGGTCAAGCAGGCCGAGAAGTTCGCCGATGCCGACAAGAAGAAGATGGAGCTGGTCGAGGTCCACAACCAGGCCGAGACCGCAGCCTACACCGTCAGGAAGTCTCTCGATGAACTCGGTGAGAAGGTCACCCAGGAGGAGAGAATGAAGATCGAGACCGCGATCTCAGATCTCGAAACCGCCAACAAGGGCGACAACGTTGACGAGATCAAGTCAAAGATGGACGCCCTCATGAAGGCCATGGAACCGATCAGCCAGAGGGTCTACCAGGAGGCTTCCAAGCAGCAGGCAGGTGCCCAGCAGGGAGCTGGAGCCGGGCAGACCGGAGGCCAGCAGACCAGCGGAACCACAGGCCAGGCATCTCAGGAGAAGGCCGGCGGCGACTACGTCGACGCCGACTACAAGATCGTCGACGACGAGTGAAACGGGTGAGTGGAGATGCCGAGAGACTACTATGAGATCCTGGGCGTGGAGAAAACAGCCACGGCCGACGAGATCAAGAAGGCCTATCGCAGCCTTGCTAAGAAGTACCACCCCGACGTCTCCACGGAACCCAAAGACGTCGCCGAGGCCAAGTTCAAGGAGCTGTCCGAGGCGTACGAGGTTCTGTCAGACCCCGACAAGAGGAAGATGTACGACCAGTACGGTCACGACGGGGTCAAGCAGCAGTTCGGACAGGATGGTTTCACATGGGACGACTTCACCAGGGCGGACGACATCAGCGACATATTCGGGGACATCTTCGGATCCATGTTCGGTGGCGGACGCCGTGGCAGATCCCGCAACTCGCCTCAGCAAGGCGAATCTCTGAGGTACGACCTGGAGATCACGCTGAATGACGTGCTCGAAGGAAAGAAGGTCAACCTGGACATCCCCCACACCGTCATCTGTGAGCCCTGCAAGGGGACGGGGGGAAAGGACGGGAAGGTGGCGACGTGTCGCAAGTGCAACGGGACAGGGCAGGTGCAGACCGTCCGCCAGAGCATGTTTGGCAACATGGTCACCGTCAGCGACTGTCCCGAGTGTCGCGGGAGGGGTCAGACCTCCGCCGAGAAATGCCCCCACTGCCGCGGTACCGGAAGAGTCAGCAAGGATGCGCACATCTCCCTCAACATCCCCAAAGGGATGGAAGAGGGCATGCGCCTCAGGGTTGCGGGCGAGGGCAACGCCGGTTACAACGGCGGGCCCGCAGGGGATCTATTCGTGGTCATTCACGTCAAACAGGACAAGGTGTTCGACCGTGACGGATCCAACCTGTGGACAGGGATCATGACCTCCTATCCCAAACTGGTGCTCGGAGGCGAGGAGACCGTCACGGCCATTGACGGAGACAAGGTCGCTCTCAAGATCCCCGCGGGAACTGCGGTGGGCACTGTGCTCAGGGTTCCTGGCAAGGGTCTGCCCAAGACGAACTCATCTGTCCGCGGCGATATGATGGTCCGTGTGTCCGTGGATGTCCCTAAGAGGGTCACCGATGAGGAGAGGGAACTCCTCATGAAGCTCGATGCCTCCGCAGGGTCCTCCAAGGGCAAGAAGGGAAAGTCAAAGCTCCGTGATAAGATCCAGGAGACCATCGACGATCTAACCAATTGAAACTCCATCCAAACAATCAGCCGTGGGCAATCCCACGGCATCTTATCGCCCATATAATCAAGCATTCTTTCTGACATCCCGTATTATAAAGACACGATTATTTCATCTTATGAATGATCAGACAAGGGCGCTTTTCGCAATGGTTCTGGCGCTCATCATGACATCATCTTTGATTCCGATCGCGGGATGTGGGAATTCATCGGGTGAGTCCACCGATGTAAGCTATCGTGAATCCCCGGTTTTAACGGATCTGGGAGACGGCAAGTATGTGTTAAGCAACCCATATCTGGAGGGATTCTTTGAGATTACCCCGTCCGGGTCCTTCGATATGGACGATCCCTTGTCATCGGGCCTCTACGAGGTTACGCCTATGGAGATTCTGTTCACGGATGATTCACATGCAACTGTAAGTAAGCCATGGGATCCTGTGGATAAAAGAAACGGTGTGAGCGGAGATTTTCCCAATGTGCTTGATAAGGGGGTCGTATTTTCGGCTTCTCTGACGAAATGCAGTCCTCAGGAATCTTTGACCATTTCTATGGATTGGAAGTGCATCCTCGAATACGACGAAATGGATGGCAGCTACTATCCGAAACTCACTGTGGATAATCTAAAGAGCAGTGGTATCGAGCTAGACCTTTATGATTACACCAGGGGTTACTCCGAAGAAGAACTGGACATCATAACATCCATCCAGTCTCCCAACATACTCAACTATGCCGTGGGTGATTTCGACGGAGACGGGAACGATGAAATCGCATTGCACAACGCATACGACATCATCATCGTGGATATGGGATATAGTTATCAGAGCCTATACCTGTATGTCGCCGATCAGTATGCCTTGGACCATCTGGACGGGTGCGACAACACCCTGTATACCCCAGTCTCCATGGCTGCAGTCGACACGGATTCTGATGGAATCGACGAGTTACTGGTCGCTCGTGCCTATTATGAGGACGGGGTTGCTGGAAGGGAGGAGCGCACCATTCTTTACCACATCGACACCGGAGATGATGTATGCACGCCGTTGAAACTCGGATATCATGAGAGCAACGGGGATTACCTCGACATGATCATGGTGTCGGTGACGGGAGCAGATCTGAACGGAGACGGCATCCAAGAGGTCGTTATAGGAGGGTATCTCTGGAATAATGATCGTACCGATTCAGACTACACAGAGGACTGGAGATACATGGGAGGCGAGCTTTTCCTCGCATATTTCGATTCAGACACCCTTCTCACAGGGAATCCGGATATGAGGCTGACTGTCCTAGGGGATGATGACGGTACGGCCGAGAACAGGTTCTCCGATTCGAGTCATTTCTCCCTTCATAATCACAATAGTGTAGATACATCGATCTATCTCTCAGACAGTAGCGATAACCCAACCGGTTTATGCAGGTCTGTGAACTGGTGTAACTGGACAATCCCGCTGTCCAGTGTCAGGATGGAGTCCCTGTCGGAAGGTCTGAGCGAACAAGTGTACTTCAACACCTGGTTTTATGCCATAGACGGCGATGATTTTATCGTATACCAGACCACAGAACCGTTCCCATACACTTCAGATAACAACAATGTTGCCTGTTTCTTCATGAACAGCGGGTACATATGGGACAACACCGTCGAGGGATACGACGGTTCGGAATCGTTCTTCCTCTCCTATTCCAGCGATATGGAGAGCCACTATGATGAAGGTATGACCGAGTGGACGTTCGTCATATACGACAGATCGGAAGGGATGGAGGCGAGAGCATCCTACGGGGAGGACATCATTTCATTCGACGGTCGCAACCTCACCGAATGGGGTGAGGAAGATTTCCTGCCGATCCCAATCCTGATAGATTGCGACTATGACTCCTTCTATGCTGTGCTCGAGGCGCAGATGTACACGTACACCGACCCAACTGTGATTGCGTTCGTGTCTGCCGTGCCATATGACCAGGGCCTGGCGGATGTCCTCATCAGCGGTCCGGACAGCATAGGTTCTACCGAGTTTGAGAGGTACACCGAGTCTGGAACGGGAACCGAGGTCAGTACGACAATCACTGCGGGACCCACAGGCAGTTTGGAGATGTGGTTCCTTGAAGCTTCTGGAGAGTTTGGCATCGAAAACGGCACGTCGGAATCTCATACCCAGACAATAGAGTTCAGCACGGCGTACGAATCCGCAGAGGATTCCATAGCTATGTACGTCATTCCCATGGACCTGTTCATATACAGGGTCTACGAACCAGATGGCAACGGGGGATTGAAGGTGTCGTTGCAGGCAATCCCACACTACCATGATGTCGTCGACGTGATGGTCGGCTACGAGACGTATGTGGAGTTCATAGAAGGCTACAACGCGGTCATGTCATCGTTCCTGGATGACTTCCAAGCTATTCCGGTGGTGGAGCTGTTCGATCACGTCCAGGGCGATGTGGCATCCTACAACGAAATACCCATGGATCCACTCGCCTCGGTGAACGTGACGTACTTCGGAACGGGAACCCATTCCTCGGTATCAAAGTGCGTGGATCTAAGCCAAGAGATCGAAAGCAGCGTGGTTGAGGGCGTCCAACTGAATTTTGACGCACAGATCGAAGTCCTACACAGAATAGGTCTCGGTGCTTCGGCGGAGCTGGAGAGCGAAGAGGTCGCGATCACGTCTGACGTATCGGGGATGGCTTTCACATCGACGCTTTCCAACGGGATGGAGCCCATGTACATAGGGGATTCCAGAGACGCCCATGAAGTGCTGTCGCAGTATCAAATGGAAGGGAATTTCTGGGCAGAGATCCGCGATACCAGCTACGATTCTAGCAATCTGCAGTACATCTATGTGGGTTACACGGTCACCGACTATGCCTCGGCTTCTGCGGCGGGGTCGTTGTATCCCGATGTCTACATTCCGGACGGATCCGATGAGGATGACCCATACAATCCGACAGGAAGCGAAGTCTACATGCTTGCATCGGTTCCGGATGTAGGTCATAGGGCCGACCTCCTGGCGGACAGCTATGTTCTGCAAATCTCCTGGCAGGGTAACTGGTATGATGTGAATTCAACCAACCTGGGGATAGTTTCGCACATACAGGACGGATCTGTTTGGGTGGAAGCGGACGAGTTGGTGACCTCGGATGTCTCTTCCAACGAGGTCTGGTTCAGGGTGTCGGGATTGGATCATGTGGACTACGATTCATTCGAATTCCGTCTGGTGGCCATAGATCCTAACGGTTCGATGAATCCGTCCATGCCGGTGACCGCATACAAGGATGTGAGGGTCTTGGCCGATTCGCTTCTCTATGCCGATGCCCTACACATCTCCGATGAATCAGCGGTTATAGGGGATGTCGATCTTAGCGGTCATGGAACAATCGCTCTGATTGTCAACGTAGGTATGGATTCTGACACGCCACTGGACCTGCTGATTAGAAACGCAGACGGAACACTGTCTACAATTGCGAAGAGACTTACCGTGAACTACGGCGGATACCTTATATGTCTATTAGAGGCACAAGGCAACATACCAGAGCCATCCGAGGATGATGACACATCGATGGTCGCGTTGATGGTCGGTGTGGTCGTAGCCATGGTCGTGATAGGGATAGTGGCACGGAATGATGGCTGAGGGGGCATCGCACTATGGAGGGTCGGTCCCGGCCCTCCACTTTTCCAATGAGCGTAGCAGGTCTCTCAACCGTCGTTTCCTTTTGACCATTTTCAACAGTATGCAGGGCAATCAGGAACATTCAGTGTCAACATCGAGCAGGCACTACGATCTGTAGCAGCATCCTCGCCGTAGGGTTCATCCAGCAGGATTCATGACGGTCGGTTCGCACGAGTCCGTTCCCAGCATCAGCGGCGGATGCTTTTCGCAATCGGTAGGAGAAACGGGAGTGCAGGACTCGGTCCTGCACTCATTTTTGGGGTTTCACTGGTAGATCTTGTGTCCAGGCTCGGCAGAGTGGTATTTGCCGGTCTTCGAGGAGGGGATTATCTCGAAGATTCCTGTGGGCGGGACCTTTTTGGCGTCGATCTCATCCATCTTTCTCTCGGGTGTCAGTTTGTCGACCGTCGCTCTGAGTATCCTCATCTTGAGCTCATCATCATCGATGATCTGGACCTTTCCGCGGATGATGACGGACTCGTACAGGGATGTGGTGTTGCATGCACCATCTCCGCACCTCTCGAACCCGTTTTCTTCCACCACTGTGAAGCAGCACCTCGGGTCCCTTTTGAGATTGGAGACCTTTTCGCCGACCTTTCTTCCGTGGAAGAATATTCTCCCGTCAATGACGACGAAGTTTACCGGCGTTCCGTAAGGGCATCCGTCTTCGCCGATGGTGGATATGACTCCCATTTTCGCCCTGTTCAGAAGGGCATCTATCTGTTCCTCGGTCAGAGGGTATTTCTGCATGTTAGGCTGCATTTCTATCGGTCTCTTGACCGTTTTATCGCATCTTAAAATGATTCGTTGTTTATACAACGCATTCCGACCATACGGGATACACCATCGGCGAGCCGACCTCATATATTCATGTCATTCTCGCATGGTGATCCGCATCCCTTTCTGCTCATATTCCGGGGTTGCATAGTCTGCGAGCTTTCTATCGGCCATTTCCTTTCCGTACAGACCAGACGATGGAACGTGTTCCAAAAATGATGGCGAATCAGAATGACCTCGGAGCCTTTTGCTCTGTCATACGGCGTACCTTGCGGAAATACAGGGTTTCGGGATGCTGGCGATCATGCCAGCATCCAACGGCTCGCAGGATTCGTTCCTGCATCGTCCGCTCCATACGGTTTGGATGCCATCGAGACGGAGTCCGGTTGTCCGTCGAGCCTTTCCAGGATGTCGTTGTAGAACGTCTCGGTGGATTCGCGGTCAGGAAGGTTGAAGACGACGACCTTCCCGCTGGCCTTATGGATTACGATGCAGAGATCAACCGAATTGTGTATCGCCAGTTTGTACTTTCCGAACTCATCGTTACGGAAGTTTCCGCTGCTGATGTCTGTTCCACCGTAGCCACCGATTCTGGTTCCGTAGTCGACATCGTCACGCAGCTCGACACTTTCGATATCGGAGAACTCGATGTTCTCGTGCATCATGGAAGCATCGATGGTAATCCCATCATCATTCATGCTCACCTCCACATATCCGGAGTACATCACCACCGCAACGAGGATTGCCACAACGGCGATACAGATTATTACTACGCCAATCATCACACGCCTTAGGCTCTTGTGGGTTCTCGCCGCCTTCTCGGAGTCCGTCGATGACACCACTGTCCCGCATCCATCGGTCTGCGAGGCCAGAGACCGAAACAGATCCCTCGTGGTCTCCTCGTCTTTGAGGTTGAATGCCAGGATCTTATTGCCACTGTGGTGAACCAGGATGAAAGCAGGAATCTTCATGGTTCCAGCGAGGGTGTACGACCCGAACTCCTTGTTTGTAAAGTCCCCGGATCCCGACTTGAGGCCGCCGTAACCGAACATGCGGAGTCCGATGTCGAAGTTCGTCCTGCATTCCACTGCCTGAATGGACGACAGTGGGATGTCCACGTCGACGAACGGGGCCTTTACGCGAAGGCGTCCGTCTGTGATGGAGGCCTGCGGGCCTTTGAACGACAGCACGGGAACGATCATGACGACGATCGACGCCACCAACAGAATCCAGAACACGTACATCGGCATCGGCGTCGCCACAAGGAGGACGATGTCCGCAACCATGATCAGGATCGAAAACCCGATCCCTAGCCAAAGCTTCCTGCTGTCATCCATCAGCCAAGTGTATGTGCGGTTTGGAATATCGTTGTTTGGTTTCGGCCACGAATTCGTATGTGACGCGTCCGAACGGAATGGCGGCTCGCAATAAGTGAAGGGATGGCGCCGAGGGAGAGATTCGAACTCCCGAGGATTACTCCAGCGGTTTTCGAGACCGCCGCCATACCGGGCTTGGCTACCTCGGCTTGAGGCTCCCCAGTTTCTCACGCTATAAAAAGTTCGCGCCTGCGCGCATTATATAAGAAAAATCAACAATCGTGGAACGATCCCATGTCTGACGTCGTCTCGGATATACAAAGAGCGAAAACCGCATCCATCGAGCTTTCGATGCTTTCAACGGAGGTCAAGAACAACGCCCTGAAGGCCATGGCCGCCGCCTTGGATTCGTCCCGTGAGCAGATACTAGAGGCCAACAATATGGACCTGGAGGCTGCCAAGGGAATGATGGACCGTGGTGAGATCTCCAATTCCATGTATAAGAGATTGAAGATCGACGGATCCAAGATCGACGGGATGATCGCGGGCATAGAAGACGTCATAGGTCTCGCGGATCCAGTGGGCGAGCAGATGTCGGCAACGGACCTCGACGACGGGCTCACGCTATACCAGATCCGTTGTCCCATAGGGATGCTCGGGATGATATTCGAATCCCGGCCGGATGTGGTGCCGCAGATCATGTCCCTCTGTTTGAAGTCGGGTAACGCCGTGGCGTTCAAAGGCGGCAGGGAGGCTTCCAACTCCATACGCGTCCTATTCACGATCCTGAAGGATGCGGCATCGGATGCCGGAGTTCCGGGCGATGCGTTCGTTCTTCTCGAGACAAGGGCAGACATCAGCGTGATACTCGGGTTGGACAGGTACATCGATCTCCTGATTCCCAGGGGATCCAACGAGTTCGTACGCTACATCCAGGAGAACACCAGGATCCCGGTGCTGGGGCACGCGGCCGGGATATGTCACGTATATGTCGACGAATTCGCCGACCCCGACATGGCGGAGCAGGTGGCCCTGGATTCGAAGATCCAGTATCCTGCGGTCTGCAACGCCACCGAGACCCTCCTGGTGAATTCGAGCATTGCCCCCTCATTCGTCCCTCGCATGGTTCTTGCTTACGAGGCGAACGGTGTCGAGGTCAGGGGCGATGAAACGGTCTGTTCCATGACAGACGCTATCCCCGCAACTCCCGAGGACTGGGACACCGAGTACGGGGACATGATCATCTCGATGAAGGTCGTGGATTCCCTCCCCGACGCCGTCGACTTCATCAACCAGCACGGGTCGCATCACACCGACGCCATTGTGACGGGGGATGCCAGCAGGGCAGCCGAATTCGTCAGGGCGGTTGATTCTGCGGACGTGTTCGTGAACGCCTCCACCAGGTTCGCCGACGGCTACCGTTACGGCAAAGGTGCAGAGGTCGGAATCAGCACCAACAAAATCCATGCCCGCGGGCCTGTCGGCATGGAGGGTCTCATGATATACAAGTACGTGCTCGTAGGCAACGGGCAGGTCGTGAAGGACTATGTAGGTCCGGGATGCAGGCCGTTCAAACACACCCCCTCCCACACCCAATACCCCTACGGGGAGGAGTGAGTCATGTCCCGCAAGGAGCTGTTGGGCGGTGTGTCGAGGGTCGTCGTCAAGATCGGGACCTCATCGATAATGCGCGGCAAATCCTCCATTTCCAGGGATTTCATGGATTCGGTCGCGGAGCAGGTGAAGCTCCTCAGGGACGAGGGGATGGAGGTGCTGATCGTGTCCTCGGGCGCAATACCCATCGGACTCAAGGCGATGGGAGTGAAGCCGAAGCCGAACGAGATCCCCATCCGCCAGGCGGCCGCGTCTGTAGGCCAGGGGATACTGATGAAGGAGTGGGCCGAGTGCTTCCAGAGGAACGGGATGAACGTGGGACAGGTCCTCATGACCCTGGACACATACTCGGACAGGGAGCAGGCGGTCAATCTGAACAACACGATAGACTCTCTTCTGAAGAACGGTGTCGTACCCATATTCAACGAGAACGATGCGGTGTGCATCACCGAGATCAAATTCGGCGACAACGACACCCTCTCGGCCATAGTGGCCAGCAGGACGGATGCGGACCTGCTCATCATACTCTCGGATGTGGCAGGCCTCTTCGACAGCGATCCCACGGACAACCCCGACGCGAGGCTCGTTCCGGTCGTCAGAGACATCGATTCGGTCCTGCACATGGCTGGGGATACCGTGTCGGGTGTGGGTACCGGGGGAATGAAGACGAAACTGTCAGCGGCCCGCATATGCCATGATTCGGGGTGCTCCATGATTATCGCCCACAGCAGGGAGGAGCAGGTCATATACAGGGCAGCCACAGGGGATGACGTGGGGACAGTGTTCGTCACAGATACGGAGATATCCAAGAAGAGGCGCTGGATCAAATCCGCTTACGCGGTAGGTCGCATCATCGTTGACGAGGGGGCACAGAAGGCTGTTCTCGATCACAGGTCTTTGCTTCCCGTAGGCATAAGGAACGTGGAGGGTCGTTTCCCCCGCGGATCCGTCATAGAGATAGTATGCAACGGTATGGTGATTGCCAAAGGGATAACGGACTACGATTCCAGGGACCTGGAGAAGATCGCCGGCAAGCACAGCAGGCAGATCGAGGAGATCCTCGGGTTCAAGATCCACGACGATGCGATAATCTCAGAGAATATTGCGGTTCTCTGACTATAAACAAAAGACCGGGGGAGTCTCCCCCGGTAAAGTTTTTCACTCCCACTCAGTGATTCCGGATGGATCGTCCAGGACGTCACGGTGGAACACGGGTTCTTCGATGCCTTCTGCCTTCTGCTTCTTCCAATCATCGTAGGCCTGGAACGCGAACTTGCTGAGCAAGAAGACGCACAGCATGTTGACTGCACCCATCGCAGCCATGAATGTGTCGCAGATCAGCTCCATGAGGGCTGTTCCGGCAATGCATGACAGGAATGCTACAATGATGATCAGAACACGGACCGCGAACACGGTGGATTTCTTGTCCGATATGAATCTGATGTTCGACTCGCTCATGGTGTAGTATCCGATGAGGCTGGTGAATGCGAACACCAGTAGGAACAAGGAAACGATGATCGGTCCAGCTGAACTGAACACGCTCTCCCCGAATATGTACTGGACAAGAGGGGCTTTGTCGTATCCGAGTCCGACAATAGTGTTGTAGTCGGAGAAGGAGAGGATGACGACCGCAGTGAAAGAACAGACAATGAGCGTGTCGACCAGGGTTCCGAAGGACTGGATCATACCCTGCTTGACGGGGTGCTTCACATCGGCTGTGGAGGCGATGTTGGCGATCGAACCGAGACCGGCCTCGTTGGAGAACACTCCGCGCTTCAGTCCGCTCATGATGACCGCACCGAGGAGACCTCCAGCGACCTGCTCGATTCCGAACGCATACTGGAATATCATGACGAAGGCGTTGACGATTCCCTGGTAGTTGCAGAGGATGACAATGACGCAGAAGATCAGCCAGAGGAGGGCCATGACCGGGACGACCTTGGCGGAGAACCTCGCGATTCTCTTGACGCCTCCGAAGATGATGGCGGCAGCGGCGATTGCGATGAGGGCTCCGAAGACGATCGTGTTGTTGTCGAAGACAAACGCCTCGGCGAGGGCAGAGGCGGAGTTGGATGCCTGGACTCCCACAAATCCTATGCCGAACGTGATGATGATGAGCGCAGCAAGAACAACTGCGAGGGCGCGGTTTTTGAGTCCCTTCTGGACATAGTATGCGGGACCTCCGTGGTAGTGCCCATCGGATTTCTTCTCCTTGAAGAGCTGTGCGAGGGTGGACTCCATGAAGCTGCTGGCGGATCCGATGATGGCAAAGATCCACATCCAGAACACGGCACCAGGGCCGCCCGCGATGATTGCACTTGCAACTCCTGCGATGTTACCTACGCCCACACGGGCGCCCAAACCTATACAGAAAGCCTCGAACGAGGAAACGGTGTGTTTCGTGTCGCCTTCCTTCACTCCGGAGAGGGCGAGCTTGGATGTCTCCCTTATCTTCAGGATCTGAAGACCCTTGAGCCTGATCGTGAAGTACAGGCCGAGACCAACGAGGAATATGAAGGCGATGTACCAAACATAGGTGTTGATCGGCGTGAAGACATCAGTCAATACCTGGTTAATATCCATAAAAATCACTCTCCCGCGAAACGGATGAACGAATCGCAGAAATTGAGAGAAAAGCTGGTGGGCCCGGCCGGATTTGAACCGGCGACCTCCGCCATGTCAAGGCGACGTCATAACCCCTAGACCACGAGCCCAGCATAGGGCATGATATCCTTCCTGTTCTTATATCTTTTGGCTCTACCATCGAGGTCTTACTCATCAAGATATAGCCGTTAATTAAGAAAGTGTGTATGAATGAGTGTTTTTGCATAACAAATTAGAGCAAATGTACACTAGGCTGCTAAGAGTTCCGAGTAGATTATATATTCGTCCATTTAGGCCGACTTTACGCGGGTTGATATACAGCGAAGGACCTGCGGAGGCTCATGATTACTCTGGGGATCGAGGGGACCGCACACACGCTGGGCGTGGGCATCGTCGATGACGAATGTAACGTCCTTGCCAACGAGTTGGACATGTTCCGTCCCAAGGAGGGCGGTCTGCATCCCAGGGAGGCTGCCAATCACCATTCTGACCTCGTATCCACAATAATAAGGAATGCGGTGGACAAGGCAGGGATAAGCTTGTCCGATGTTGGCCTCGTGTCGTTTTCGATGGGTCCCGGTCTCGGACCTTGCCTGCGCGTGGCAGGGACCGCCGCCAGGGCGCTCTCCTGTTCGCTGGGCGTTCCGATCGTGGGGGTCAATCATTGCGTGGCGCACGTGGAGATCGGCCGTGCCCAATGCGGATGCGACGATCCCGCTCTACTGTACGCATCCGGAGGGAACACCCAGGTCATCGCCTTTGCCGAGGGACGCTACAGGATTTTCGGCGAGACGCAGGACATCGGTGTCGGGAACATGCTCGACAAGCTTGGGAGGGAGCTTGGCATGGGCTTCTACGCCGGTCCTATCTTCGAGAAGCTCGCCAAGGAGGGGGACAGGTACTATGAGCTCCCGTACTCGGTGAAAGGCATGGACGTGGCCTTCTCTGGGTTAATGACCGCTGCGGTGGCGTTGCAGAAAAAGGGGGTTCCGTTGGAAGACATAGCGCTGTCCGTCCAGGAGACTGCTTTCGCGATGCTGACCGAGGTCACGGAGAGGGCGATGGCCCACATAGGGAAGGATGAGGTCCTCCTGGGAGGCGGCGTTGCTCAAAACAACCGTTTGAGGGACATGGTTGCCGATATGGCTCATGCCCGTGGGGCGGAGATGTACGTCCCTGACCGTAGGTTCTGCATGGACAATGGAGCAATGATCGCGTGGCTCGGTGCCGAGATGTACAACTCCGGCGTCAGGATGGACGTGTCTGAGACCGCCGTCAGGCAGAGGTTCAGAACCGACGAAGTGGAAGTCACATGGCGGAGCTGATCTGCTCGCCCACTATCCTGTCCAGATTCTGAAGGAACTCGTCGACCTTGTCCAGAGGAACCGACCCTCCGGCGGCGATCTTGTGTCCGCCTCCCTGTCCTCCGACCGATGCGCAAGCCTCTCTCATCGCCTTTGCGAGATCCACGCCCCTGTCCAGCTGGCACCACATGCCCCTGGACGATAGGTTGACGGGATCGTTAGACTTGTTCATGCCGATTGTCGGCTTGCTGTGGTCGCCTATGGACTGCATGGCGATGCCGCATAGCATGCCGGTGAACCCGGAGTCCGTGGAGTCGAACCACTGGATGTGCTCCATCTGGTTGAGGCCCCTTCTGTCGAGGTCGACCATGCTCTCCACGACAAGTCTGGCAGATCCCTGGTTCTGCTTGGCACCCTCGTTTATGCACCTCTCGTCGTTCATGCCGGCGGCTATGCCAACTCCGCCTATGCCGGAGCGACCGCAGTTGTTGAGAATGGCCGAGAGGTACTCGGCGTCCATCTTCATTCCGGTGAGGTAGTACCTGTCCCTGGCGATCTCGTTCATGGACGATAGCTGTACACCCTGTTCGGTCAGCTTGATGGCTATGAGCGACGAGAGTCTTCTGCGCTCCTCCTCGGTCAGATCCATGAATGTTTTGCCGTTGG
This sequence comes from Candidatus Methanomethylophilaceae archaeon, assembly GCA_944321985.1. Lineage (GTDB taxonomy): Archaea > Thermoplasmatota > Thermoplasmata > Methanomassiliicoccales > Methanomethylophilaceae > Methanoprimaticola. The sequence goes on along the minus strand of CALUNK010000015.1, from coordinate 8,578 downwards.
GGATCCCGGCATCGGACATCAGCTTGGCGACGCCTTCGACGTTCCCGCTGACTCCGCGGATGTATGGGTCGGTCACGAGGAACAGTTCGGTCTGAAGGTCCCCGGCGGGGATGAGCGAGCCCTGCATTCTCTCGATGTAGCCCCTCTTCGTACCTTCCTCCAGGAGGTAGGTGTTGAGGCCCGACAGACCGTTGATGTGCTGCCTGTCGCCGGCGATGCCCGCGAACGCTACCTGCACAAGGTCCCAGTTGTTCTCATCCATGGTGACCGAGAACAGAAGGCACATGGTCGCGCCGCATCCGGATGTCATCCCGTCTATCCCGTAGAGGTGCGGGTTGGCGTAGCAGACCTTCTTTGCTTCGGAAATGATCGTATGGTGGTCCAGAACGACGATGTCGCGGTCCAGCTCGTCAAGCTGGTCGATGTACGATGCACCCAGATCCGATATGATGATGCAGTCCGCCTTGGTGTTGCGTATGACATCCATGTTGTAGTCGTTCAGGGTGGTGAAAAGGGTCACACGGAATTCCTTCCCTGCCCTGAGCAGGGTTTTAGCCAGAATAGCCGCGGAAGATACCCCATCGGCATCGTAGTGAGAGAACACCTGGATGAAATCATGGCTACGGACGATGTCCGCAGCTTTAGAAAGAGTGGTAAGGAGTTTGGAAGGTACCTTGTCCTCCATGGGACTCACTTGAGCATGAGTTCCGCGTTGCTGAGACTGTACTTCCAGTCTGCGGGAAGGACACCGTTCCTCTTGTAGTAGCGCTCGAGTCTCCTGATCTTAGCCTCGATCATGTTGAGACCCCTCTTGTTGGAGACATCTCCCCTGTTGTCCCTGAGGTGGACGTTCAGGTCGATGGCGCGTCTCATGAGGTTGGCCAGGTCTTCGGGAAGCGATCCTGCGACTCCCTTCTCCTCCATGATCTGGGTGATGGTCTTGCCAGTGGCGAGCTTGACATTGGGGACACCGTACTGGTCCCTGAGAACGAGCCCGATCTTGGCGGAGATCATTCCATCCTTCGCGAGTTTCACAATGAGGTCCTCTATCTCGGTGGCGTTGAGGGGAACCCATGTGGGATTCTCGGAAATCATGGGGCGTTTCGAGCAGGATTTGCCCTTCCTTCTTGTGTGCATTCTTGCCATAGTCTGATCCTCCGAATCATGTCTAGGCGGCGAGGCTGACGCTTGCGATGATTAAGCACTATTTAAAAGATGGGTTGTACGCGTTCACGTTCCTCTGTGGGCGTCAGCCCATCACATCAATCGTTCTGGACCAGACATCCTCGGTCCTCGGGATAATCAGAAGCGGACCGTCGGGTATTAATGTAGCTCGGGGGTGGCCCCCGAGCTGTTTTAACGGATCACATTCCCATGCGAGCCTTGACTTGCGGGTTCAGGGTCAGGAACACTATGAAGAGTCCTGCGAGTATCAACGCTATGTTCATCAGGAGGTACAGGCCAGGGGTCTTCAGTCCCATGACGAGTCCATACGCGTTGAACAGAATCAGGATGGCTCCTCCCAGAAGCACGAGGACCCACATGATCTTGTCCACGGTCTCGTTGCTCTTGTCGCGCTCCATGTGCTCGCCGTACACATAGACCAGTGCGGCGACGATGAATGCGAGAACCATCCAGATGCTTGCCATCGCGAACATATCAAACAGCAGATACACCATCATGGCCATGCTGAGGGTCATGATTATCCTGGACATCACGTCCACCTTTTCCACGATCTTTCCCTCGTAGAGGTTCTTCGCCAGGAAGAATACCAGAACTCCGGCGAGGATTTGGCCTATCTCGCCAATGATGATGGGGAGTCTTTCCTGGAATTCTCCGTTTCCGACGACCATGCCGTATAGTCCAAGAAGGATGAGGACCAGGCTTATGGCGAATGTGACGTATGTGAGATATGTCGTGTTGTTGAAGAACTGCACGAGCTTTCCTATGCCGTCGGTCGCCGGGGGTTCCGGTTCGGATGCCGGTCTTGGGGCGGGGCTTCTGAAGAGAAGCAGGGACAGCTCCTCCTCGTCCGTCTGCGCTCCCTGTCTTGTCTCCAAGAATCCCAGGAGTGCTATGATTATTCCTGACAACACGAGGACGTAAACGCCCGTGGTGGGATCCAAGACGTCTTGGCTCATCCCTCCTGTCCTGGAGACGCCGCTCCATGAAGCTGTTATTATCCCCAGGATAGCAATAGCCACACCGAGGATCAGCATCAGGTTCTTTCCGGCGGTATTGGAGGAAGGTATCAGGTACAGCTTGGACGCGTACTTGTTAATCTCCTTGATGCGGAGACGGGGCAGGAGCACAAATATCCCGGTTAGGATAATCACGATCAGTGCCACTGTTGGAACGAATCTGATCCATTCAGCATCAAAGACTGTGGTCTTGAATCCCCTGTAAGTAACCAATTCGTACCCGGTGAATCCCCATGATGGATCCCAGGTGATCTTCATCATATCCATGCCATATGATGCATATCCGAGGATGATGGCGAACATCAACAGCCAAACGGAGATGGTGTAGGGGCCGATCTTATTCTGGAACAGGCCTGTGAGTGATTTGCCGTTCTGAGGTGCAGGGTCTGTTACGGGCTTGCTCTCCGCAGGTGCGGGAGCCTTATCGATACCATCTGGCATCTGGCCGTTCATGTCGTTTTCATCTGTCATCGTATCACCAGATCCTGGAGAGGACGGATGCTACCGTATCTTCCTTGTTGTGCGCTCCTTGTTGTGAGGCATCCTGGATTCAGCAAGCCTCATTTTTTCTGTGCATGATCGTTTTTCGAAATGTCCTGTCCTGAACTGCCAGGGACATCTCGTCAATACATCTCCTCATTCGCTATTAATTACTTAGTACTCAGTGCTAAAAACGGACCTGCGTATATACGTCAAGTTGTGAAAACAACGAATTCGTTTTTTCTACCCTCATCATCGAATAACCATGGATTTCAAGAGCATGGCCCGTTCGTTTTTAGCCGAGGATGTCGACCCAGTGAAAACCATGGTTTTCGGTGCGGGGCATTCGCGGCGATCTCCATCGTGTCTTACCTTTCCTTCGTAATGGGCATGCCACTGATGGTAGCCTCCCTCGGGGCATCGGCGGCCATACTCTTCGGGATGCCGGACAGTCGTCCCGCCCGTCCGAGGAATGTGATTTTTGGCCATCTCCTGTCAGCGGTAGTGGCAGTCATCACCGTTGTGACTCTGGGATGCACGTTTATTTCGGCAGCGTTAGCGGTCACGATGTCGATAGTGATTATGACCGTCAAGGACACTTTTCATCCGCCAGGAGGGGCAACTGCGTTGTTCGGGGTGACATCGCTCGCTTCTTTCGAGTATGTACTGGTGCCTGTTCTGGCCGGGGCGTTGACGCTTCTGATTGTGGCCATGGCGACCCGCAGGCTGTACGAGTACTGCCTCAGGCGCAATGCGAGACCTGAAACGTTAGCGTGACCTGCCCCGTCTGGCCACTGTTTCCCTTGCCCATGGGACCGTGCACTCGTACTCCTCCCTGTCGAACGAGAGCTTTTCCGGAAGCTCGGCGAACAGGCAGGATTCCATCTCGCAGTCTCCTTCCATCCGGCTTCCGAGAATTGCCGCGCATACGTAGCAGTGGCCTATGTCGCGGGTTCCGACAATCTCGATGGCATATCCCGCTTCCTCCCTGAATTCGCGGACGCAAGCCTCCTCCGGGCTTTCGCCCGGTTCGATATGCCCACCCGGCATCTCCCATCCCCCGCGGCCATTGTGCCAGACCATGAGGTAGCGATTGCCGTCGAATGCCACGGCATATGCCGTGTCCATCATTCCCGCCTCTCGAAGACTATCATCGCATGGGCTTTCTCGTACGGTTCCAACTCGCGCATGTCAAGCACCCTGAACCCCCTCTCCTTGATGCGTGCCTCCACGCTCCTGAATATCGTCTCCGGAGGAAGGGTCACATCCTCAGACCTGGCCTTAACGGCCACCATCCCGGCTTCAGCACCGAAGACGTCCATGTTGTCGCATATGATGTCCGCCTGCATCTTCTGGGCGACGTCCTGGTAAACTATGTCCACGGAATCGGCAAACACGGCGTATTCCGACGGTCTGGTCGCATCCCCCAGGATGGGTATCATCGAAGGGCGTTCTTCGCATGTCCTGACGAGGTCTCTGAACATCCTCTGGGCGAACTCGACGCAGTACACCTTGCCGTCGCAGCACATGTCGGCGACGTGGGAGGGGGTCGTCCCACTGGACGCACCCAGGTACAGGACCCTGGAATCCCTTCTGAACGGCAGGATCTTTCCGCCGACCGTGATGTATGCGCTGAGCTTGCTGCGACGGGGGTCCCATTCCCTGTACTCCACGCCGCCGGAGCGTACCAGTCTCTCCCCGTAGACGCGTTTGCCGGGGCATGCGGACTCGGTATAGAGGCGTCCCCTCTCGGAGAACACCCTGCCCGATGAGAATTCGAGAGGCTCCATGCCTTTTGCCATTGTCCACCGTGTATAAAAGGGAGAACACCATCCCTCGACACATGATCACGATGGATACCCTTTCCGCGATCGCGGATGCGGTCCAAGAGGCCATAGAGAAGATCCCGGACCACAGATGCAAGGCGGACAAGGTGTGCATGGGGGCGGACGGAACCCCGACATCACAGATCGATAAGGTCGCGGAGAACGCTGCCCTGATGTACATACAATCCAGGGGCATACCGCTGAACGTCCTCAGCGAGGAGATAGGGTTCGTCGACAACGGGGCGGAGGAGACCCTCGTGATGGATCCCATAGACGGCACGTCCAATGCCATAGCGGGCATACCCTACTACACGATATCCCTGGCCGTCGGCACCGAGAGGCTGTCGGATATAAGGCTCGGATATCTAAGGAACCCCGTGACCGGGGACATATACTGCGCCGAGAAGGGTCACGGCGCCTACAAGAACGGATGCAGGATAAAGGTCCGGACACCCGTCGTGGACGACCTCTTCGTCATGATATACATGGGCAACCACGCGCATCCGGACGCGTTCGCAGTCGCCAAGAAGGTCAGGTCCTCACGCTCGCTGGGATGCTCGTCTCTGGAGATGGCAATCGTCGCGGAGGGGGAGGCGGACGGGTTCCTGATGAAGTCGGAGAGTTACTTCAGGTCGATCCGCGTCGTGGACATAGCAGCGAGCACGATCATCCTCAGGGAGGCAGGGGGAGAGGTGTACGATCTGGAGGGAAATGTTCTGGATATGCCCTTCGACATAGAGCACAGAGCCAACTTCCTCGCCGTCGGGGACTACAGGGTCTACAACATTATCATGAGGCACAGGGATGTGAGCGAGCACCACAGGTACGGCATCTACACCAACGTTCACGTCAAGCATGCGGTGGACTACACCCGCCAGGTCATCGATGCCCTGGGGGACAACCCGTACTTCCTGGACAAGGACATTGCCGACGTCATGGGGCTGCCCGGGATGCCTCTGGAGGACATGGACGTGGACACGGTCATCGTAGTCGGAGGGGACGGCACGCTCCTCAGGGCGCTCCAGCACACGGACGCCAAGGTCATAGGCATCAACGGGGGAAGCGTCGGGTTCCTCGCCGAGATTGATCACGACAACATAGCCGAGGGGATAGCCAGGCTCCTCAGGGAGGACTACATCGTCGAGACCAGGTTCAGGCTCAGCTGCTGGTACAACGGCGAGTACCTCATGGACTCGGTGAACGAGGCCGTGGTGCACACGGACACCGTTGCGAAGATCAGGCATTTCAAGGTGTACGTCGACGACGTCCTGGCCTCCGAGATGAGGTCTGACGGTGTCATAGTCTCCACTCCGACCGGGTCCACATGCTACGCCATGAGTCTGGGTGCACCGTACATGGACCCAAAGGTCAGGGCGCTGATGGTGGTCCCAATGGCCGCCTACAAGTTCAATTCGCGTCCGTTCATCGTGCCCGCCACGTCCAAGGTTACCGTGGAGAACGTCATGGACAAGGGCTGCCTGATAGTGTTGGACGGTCAGGAGGAGTATGTCATGGATGGCGGGTCGAAGGTGGAGTTCAGGATATCTGATCGCAAGGCCAGGTTCATACGTTTCAACACAGACTTCTACTCGCGTGTGCGCGAGAAGCTGGTGAATACCCTATGATCAACCACATCTACGCGGTCGACGTCGATTTCATCGACGGTTTCAACGAGGCGGCCAGATCCACGTATCCGGACGAGTTCCTGTGCATGACGAGGGAGATCGACGGGGTGATCTCGGAGATGATCCTGCTGCCGGGGACCGTATACGGTGACAGTCACAGTTTCCTGAACCAGTGGATGGAGCCGATAGACTACAGCATCGCCGGATCCGCCCACTCCCATCCGGGTTTCTCCAACGAGCCTTCCGACGCGGACAAGGAGTTCTTCAGCAACACCGGTGGGATACACTTCATAACGTGCCAGCCCTACGACAGGACGAGCTGGAGGGCGTACAACTCGAAGGGCGAGCCCGTGGACATCGAGATAATTTACTGAGACCTTAGGCACTCGCCGACGAGGTCGTTGGCAACTTCCATGAGTCCGATCAGATACGCCTTGTCTTTGGATTCGGCCACGATCTCAACGGACATCTCGGGGCATCTGGTAAGGCGGATCAGATACCACCCCTCCTCCATGTCCACACGCCACGCGTTACCGCGCACCGTGTGCCTGCCTCCCATGCCCTGGATCCTGGCCGCCATGTCGCGTGAGAACGCATCCGGCGAACAGGGGCACTCCGTGACCATGCTGTCGCGGAGGTATTCGGGGAAGCCGTCGACTATCTGGTTGATGCTGTTGTTCCCAGCCATCTCCGTGATGATGGCCGCGGCCTGTATGCCGTCGGGCATCATGCTGATATTCCCGAACATTATGCCGCCATGGTAGAAGCCGAGCTCTGCGCCGGAAGCCACAGCTTCACAGACCGCAGCGGCGTTCACCATCGTCATCACCAGTCCGCTCTCCCCGTCGGCCTGTCCGATGTCGGGGTCCGCGCCTCCGTCGAGTCTTCCATGGAAAGCGTCGTCCACCAGCAGTGTGGTGTCTATGGGAACTGCGATGCTCTTCGGTTTGAGGAACATCACCGTGAGGGCGAACACCTGATCGGGAGTAAGTTCCCGTCCCTTCTCATCGAGTATCGACGCCATCGTCCCAGCCTTGTTCATCGCAATCCCAATTGTGCCAGGGCAGGACTCCACCTGTTTGCGGATCTCATCCGAGCATATCCCGTGGTCGTCCATCTCCCCCGATCTGAAGTCGAGATCCCTCTGCGCGTTCATGCTCAGGACATCGGCTCCCATAGCACTCAGTATCTGCGGGGCGGATTCGGCCACCGGGCCGCAGTTACAGTCCAGGACGATTGTGCATTCAGCCTTGTCCTTGTGCAGGGACCGGACCTTGGAGTTGTAGACACTTACAGCATCCAGGTATCTGAACACATGACCCAGACTGCCGGATTCTGGCAGTTCTGGAGGATCCACGAAGAACTTGTCGAGATGTCTGATCTGCTCTCTTCTGAACAGGCTGCCGTTGTTGTTGACGAGCAGGTACCCGCTCATCCTCCCGTATCCGCGGTATTCCGTGACGTAGACGGCGCAGTCTCCTTTGGAGGCGGCCAGAGCAAGGGCGGGGCCGCTGACTATGCCCACATCTATGACGTCGGCGCCCGAAGACGTCAGGCCGGCTACAAGGGCCTCTTTCATCATGGAGCTGCTCCTCATGAGATCCCTTCCGACCACAACCTTGTGGTGGTCCATGGCGAGGGCGTGTCCCAGCAGGAGACCCATCTCCGGACTCGTGTCCTCTGAAGGTGAGGACCTCAGAAGAATCCTTTCGGCCTGAGGCATATGCGGCTCTATTCTGCTTTCGTTCATATTTATTTTGGTCCTCCGTCAATCCTTTCAAAGCGGGACGACGGAAGTTACGGTGCATTCACGGTGGGAGGGGAGGCGATTGGACGGAACATCGTCCTGGAAACGATAGCCAGACGTCCCCGTCATCGATAGAGCGCTCTCTCGGACGACCAACATGCCAGCAAACCAATCTATAGGTGTCCACGTGGTCTCCAGGAGCGAAGTCAGACTTTCGAAATTTGATTCAAAATATGAGAAAATATCATTTTTCAAGTAATATTTAAAGAATATTTAAATAGTTAAGACTTGGATATTTGTCGTCGTAAAGGGGGCGTTTATCATAGCTATGGAACGCATCGATATCAAGAAGGCTCAGGCTATCGCCAAGAACAAGGGACTGAAGCCCGGCAAGGTCAAGGGTACCGACGGTGTCCAGTTCACGAAGGGCAAGAACGACAGACTAGACGTCATCACCTGGGACGAGTTCGAGGCCATCCTCGCCAAGAGGAAGCTCGCCATCTACGAGTCCGGTGGATGGATGAAGATCATGAAGGAGTGACCCAGCGGCCCCTCCTTCGATTCGCAACTGCTATATACAAGGATGCTATCCCAGCGTTCAGGCTCAATGCAAGGGTATCCGAGCCTGGCCAAAGGAGATAGGTTCAGGGCCTATTCTCGTAGGAGTTCGAGGGTTCAAATCCCTTCCCTTGCACCATT
>CALUNK010000014.1 GCA_944321985.1 Candidatus Methanomethylophilaceae archaeon | reverse complement strand
GCTTTGGTCCTCTTGGCGATTGTCCGGTCCTCCGTGTCCTGGGAGGTGTTCCTGTATTCGATATCTATCATAGCCATGACGAGGGGTAATTTAACGACGTTAATTATAATTGACGTCGTTCGAGCATCCGCGCGACTCGTTTATTACGGATGGCAGGATACGAGCGGGCATGAAGTCCTGGCATGTCGTAGCAGTCGCGGTCATCGTCTCTGCCCTGGTTCTGGCAGGGACAACCATGATGCTGCACCAGGACGACGGTTGGTCCATCACCTACGACACGGATGGCGGATCGATTCCAGGCGACGCGCCTATGTCGTACCGCGAGGGAGACACATTCGAACTTCCTGTACCGGAGTTCGAAGGCCATGTCTTCACGGGGTGGTATTTGGACACCGATCCCGACCAGAGGGTGGTTACCGTGGAGGGGTTGGCCGGGGATCTGGTCCTTCACGCAGCTTGGATCGAAGCGGTGGAGCACTCCATCGGATACGTCCTGAACGGAGGGGAGTTACCCGATGGGAGTGTCAGTTCATTCGTCGGAGGAATCGGAACGGTGCTTCCGATCCCGGAGAGGGGCGGATACGTCTTCGGGGGATGGTTCGAGGATCCGGAACTCACTGTCCCGGTCGTGGTGATAGGCACCGATGTGCTCACAGACATGACGGTGTACGCCTGCTGGGAGACGGTCATGGCAGGCACGGGATATCTCTGGGAGGTCCGCGGCGTGTATTACAACGGGGATATACGCCATACGGTGGAGGGCACCGTCAGGGAGGAGTTCATCGCAGATAGGGACGGTGCGTTCTACGTTCAGACCACAAATGGCCTGAAGTACGAGTGGCCGACCGGCTCCACATATGATGGCAGCACCCGCGGTCACTGGACGGACTCCGGTAGCGGAGGCTCCCTGTCATATATGGGCATAGAAGAGGTCAACGGATACGTCTGCACGGTATGGGGGTCCGAGGACGGCACCCGCTACTGGCTTTACCATCTGACAGTGCAGGTCCGTGCCGTCGTCCAGGTCGGTGGCTCCGACATAGTTCACGACCTGGTAGAGGTCTACTCATTCGTTCCGGACGACAGCTTCCTTCCAGACGTGACCGCCGAGTATCCGTTGGACGTAAAGGGTGTGCGTACGATGACGATCGGTGACACCCTGGAACTCACTGCCGTCGGGGAAGGTTTCGTCGGATGGTACAGCGGGGACAAGCTGCTCACGACGGACAGGACCCTCAGGGTGTGGAGGGCTGACCCGACCGGGGAATACGAGGCGAGGACTGCCGATGACTATCTCGTTGTCGACACCGGTTGGACTCCCGAGAACGCCGGATTCGATCGGGACTGCGGGATCACGGACTGGGATGGGGAACCGGTAGCCTGGTCGTCAGGCGGGCTCGAGCCCGGCTACTACATCGTATCGGACCGTAGCGATACGGTGAAGAGGTACCTGGAGTTATTCATAGACGAGACCTCGACATTCCAGCTGCAGTGGGAGTACGGTGGGACCCTGTACAATGTGGGTCTGGACATCAGTCTCAGCGACGTGTTCCGCTACAAGTATGAAGACCCCTACGACAACATCAGGATATCCATGACAGACCAGGGTTACGTGGCGAACTTCCACACGACGGACGATCCGTACCTGGCAAGAGTCCTGGACGTTCTGGCCGTCTACGGCGAGGGCATGAATCGTACCGAGTTCGCCCAGTTCGTCCTGTCATTCGTGCAGAACGTCACGTACCTGGACGACCAATCCTCCACGGGACGGGCAGAGTACTGGAAGTATCCCCTGGAGACTCTCTGGGACGGAGGCGGGGACTGCGAGGACAAAGCCATCCTCTACGGGACGCTGATGCTCATGGCCGGATACGACACGGCATTCGTCCTTTTCCAGGACCACGCCATGTCTGCGGTGGCCGTGGACTCGGAGGGGCATTCCCTGTCGGATGGCGGGATCAGGTACGTGTTCTGCGAGACGACCAACAGGTGGACGATCGGTCAGACGTCGGTTGGACACACCGAGGACGACGTCTACTACTGGTGCCCGGTGGTACCGGAGACCTCGACGGACATCGATAAGAATCCGTGACGCGTATGCCGGGTCATGGAAATCAGGTCCTCAGAATTCTTGCGGCGTGTCCGTGAGGTGCGTCCTCTGGTTCATCACATCACTAACTACGTCACGGTCAACGACTGCGCCAACATCTGCATCTGCGCTGGAGGATCCCCAGTCATGACCGACGGGGAGGATGTGGCGGACATGGTCTCGATATCATCAGCAACCGTTGTCAACATAGGGACGCTCAACGGCAGGACGGTGGACTCCATGCGTGTAGCGTTCAGCACCGCTTCCGAGAAGGAGATCCCGATGCTCTTGGATCCCGTTGGGGCTGGTGCCACCCCATATCGCACCGAGACCGCCGAGATGCTGATGGCCTCCCGTCCGACCGTGATCAAGGGGAACGCAGGCGAGATCGGTGTACTGTCGGGTCTCGGCGGTGATGTGAAGGGTGTCGACTCCTATGGCTCTTCCGATGTCGCGTCGGCAGTGGAATCGCTTGCCCGTGCCACCGGTTCCATAGTCGTAGCTACCGGGGAGATTGACTACGTCTCGGACGGGAACGTCACGTACAAGCTGGAGAACGGCACGGACATGCTCGGCAACGTGTCCGGCACAGGGTGCATGCTGTCCTCCGTAGTCGGTTGCTACATCGGTGCATTCGGCAGGAGCATCGGTGCTGTGGTGTCCGCGGTGACCGCATTCAACGTCGCCGCAGAGATGGCTGTTACCAGATGCGATGGGCCAGGGACGTTCAAGCCAGCCCTGATGGATGCCATGTACAACATGGATGGCGAGTCTCTGGATGACAGGGCGAGGTACGAAATGGCATGATGGGTGTCATCCCGAGAGCGACAGGAGCTGACCATCGACACACATGCGGATGTGGGTTCATGGAACCATCCTGTACGGCTCTGGTTCCGAGATCGCGACGCATGGGGTCAATTGCCGGTGACGGTCGGACCGGTCATCAGAGGGACACCATGCATCGGCGGACCCGACATGATCGAAGCGATGTTGATCCGACGGACCCATCAGGTGCCAGCGTGTGCGGCATTCAAAAGTGGATTCGACAGACTGCTCGGGTTCTCCAAAGATTTGGCCCGTCGTTCCTCAGGAACGGACCGAGCTCCAACCGATGTGTCCGCATACGGTTTTGTCCGAAGATCCTGTTATGATGTGCAGCCGAGAAAGGCCCGATCACATCATCTTGAGGTTACCGGTCACCTTGTCTATGTCGCTGCATGGTGCGGGGCCTATGCCCACGCATGTCTGGCTCCCGGGCTCTACCTGTGTTCTTCCCGCGTCCGTGATGATGCACGTGTAGAGGCCGTTGCTGCGAGCCTCGTTCATGTAGCTGATCATCTCGTCCCTGTTGGCGACTTTGAGGACGACCTTCTTCTGCCCACCGGACATCCAGGCGTCAAAGGACTTCCGGTCCATCTTCTGTGCTCTGAGGGCGAGCTCGACTGATGCGTGTCCGACCTGGGCGGCCATCTTGCCCTTGCCCATGTCGAGGTCCGTCCTGACGAGGACGACTATCTTGTACTCCTCATCAGCCCTGACGCTCTTGAATCCGAAGCCCATGTGGGCTTGATTCATCATCTTATAATTAACGCTTAGGGAAATGCCATCCCGCTTCCTTCCGACGCGGTCTCGCCGTAGTATGTGAAATGATCGTCAGAGTATCCGTAGGCATCGCTCACGCAACCTGCGGTGGCCGACACCTCGTCGACCGTGCAGAGGTAGTAGTATTTGCCGTCATGGATCACCCTGAGTACATGGAAGCCGTCGGGGATTTCGGTGGGGCCGGTGTATCTGTCCAGCGAGACTGTCGCGAAGGCGTGGCCGTTCACAGTGGCGATCCCCGCGTCGTATCCCGATGCAATCAGCAGCGAGGCGGTCAGGACCGCCAGGTCCCCCGAGTCTCCAACAGCGGTGTAGAGGGTTTCGGCGGGGAACGCCCAGTACGTTGACGTGGAATGGTAGTACGTGTCGGATCCGACCTTGAAGCAGTTCTGTACGAAGCTCAGTATGTAGTTGACGTATTCCGGACCGTCCGTGGGTGCTGACGGGTTACGAGCCGTGTACGCGTCCAGGAGCCTCTGCGAGAGGGAGGATACAGCGTCACCGACGACTATGAACCTCGCTCCCGATGCTACGTCGGAGGAGTGTCTCACCGAACTGGGAACGGAGGTGCTGTAGACGCTGTCGGCGTACTCGTCGAGAGCAACATCCACGTACACCGTGTAGTTTTCCCCGTTGTAGGGGAAGCTGTACTGAAGGTGGATGTCCCCCAGGTATTCGATCGTTCCCACATAGACCTCGTCCGACCCGGTGTCGGACGAGCACACGACCGTGACCGTGTACGTCCCCAGGTAAGGGCTGACCCAAACGAGGCTCGGAGCGTTCTTGGTTATCTCCTGTGCGGTGTTCGTGTTCTCGTCACGGAGGATCCAGGTGTAAGTGGAGAAGCCTTCCGAGGCGGAACCGGAGAGCCATATGGTCATCTGTCCCGAGCTGTCCAAGCGTGCGTTCAGGGAACCGTTCGAGAAGTCCCCCCTGAGCTCTATGTACGAGGTGTCGGAGACAATTATCGCATCGCTCGAGGGCTCGCCGAGTGTCGGACTGAACGGGGAATCGTCCGTAGTGCCCGTCCCCCCGAGAGCCAGGAGTACCGAAAGGACGGCGACGATGACCACCGTGATCACGGCCGCTGACGCCAGGTGCCTGAAGCGCCTGTCGTCCTGGACATCCATGAGGATGAACCTGAGCTTGCGCTTGTGCTTTCTGCCTTCCAGGTTGTGTCCGCAGTGGGGGCAGAAGGGGACGTCGTCGGTTACTTCTCCGCCGCAGTTCGGGCAGTTCATGTTATCCTGTGTCAGTAGATTCCGACGTGTCTGTAGCTAATGACGACGTCTTCGTCTCCGATGTTGAACGTGACCGTGCGGTCCATCGGCTGGAGCACTAGGTTCGTCTCCTGACCTCCGAGCGTCACCATGCTGATGCTCACGGGACCGTTGGTGCTCACGAACCTGAGGGACACTGTGCTGTTTTCGACGATCCTGAGCACTCCTGTCGTGAACCATCCGTCAGCCTCGAAGCCTCCCTCGAGATGGACGTTGACGTAGTTGCGGGGGAGGTCCGCAGATGACAGCTGTGTCGCCTCGGACGCGTTGCAGACGATCTTGTCGAAGAGGAACTTGTCCGACCCAGCGTCGTTGGTGGAGATGTAGCTGCCGTCCGCGGCGGTCACAGAAACAACGGTGCCCGCGGTGACCCAGAGGCCACCGGTAATCTCTGCGTACACGTCTGCGGGGATGAATCCGTCGAACGCGTACGCATAGGATTCGGAGACCGAGGAACCGAAGCAGTAGAGCGAGTAGCTGAGCCTGTCGTCCTGGGGGAGTTCCAGAAGAGAGATCGGCTGGAACGTGATGTTCTCGTCGATGGTCATCGTGAACGTCCCCTCGTCATCCTCTGTTAAATAAGTCTCCAGCGGGTACGCGGTACCTCCTTCGACCACACCTATGTTTGACGTGTCGCCTGTGAAGGTCACAGTGAACTCGACGGTCTGGAGGCGGTCGACGACCATGGGCATCTGGATTTCAGTCCCAGTCTCGTCGTAGAAGAGCACGCCGTCGCATCCCTCGGCGAGGTTGACGGTGAGCTGGTCGGCGTCTGTGTTGTGGTCGTTACCTCCCGTGAATCCGAAGAGGATTACCGCGGCCAGGAAGGCGACCATGACAACGCCGGTGATGTACCTCACGGTCCTGGCGGGTCTGCCGCTTTCCTTGACGCTGCGGTTGAGGAGGGCGGTCTTCACCGAAGACGTCCTCTTCTTCTTGGACTTGGATGCAGCTGCGTCTGGAAGCCCCTCCACAGATACGCCCTCGGCGGGCGTCATGCTGAGAGCGGGGTAGATTTCCTTGAAGGAGACCTTCTTGTCGGCGGGCGTGTCATCCGAAACCCTGACGAATATCCCGTTGCTCGCCATCTCCAGTCCCTGGTGGGCCATTCCCTTCACGAAGGTCATCGCCGGGGACATCTCGGACTCGGGATCGTCGCTGGATATCCCGATGGTGAGGGGATAGATCGATACGACGTTCAGGGACAGTCCGATCGCCTTCGCGATATCGGACATCTTTCCGAAGAACACATCGAAGTTGTGGGGGCCGTCGTTGCCTGCGACCCTCATGTACTTTGCCCCGAGGACGACCATCATGTAGTCCGTGTCGAAACCGAGGCCCTTAAGGTAGGAGAGCAGGTACAGCAGGTACCCCTCCATGAATGCCCCGTCCTTGGATTTAGTCGAGGAAAGTATGCCGCGGATCTCCGAGGCATCCCTGTTAATGGAGCGGGATTTCTTCATGAGAATCGAGCAGGACATGCCGTAGTACGCTGTTCCGGACTCGGAGTAGAACACCGTGATGATGCCGTCCTCCACCATCCTCAGGATGTTGGACGTGACCGTGGACCTGGGCGCCTCCACCTTGTTGACAATGTCCGTGATGCAGAGCGGCCTCTCGTAGACCGCGTCCACGATGTCTATCTGGACCGGACTGGTGATCAGTCCTACGACCCCGTCCAGTTCCACCATGAGGAACCTGTTGACCTCCGTGGACTGGTTGAGTGACATGTTGATGTACGGTTCGGGCTTCTTGTCCGCCCTCTCGTAGACGACCTTGAATCTTGCCGAACCGTCTGACGAGTAGTCCTCTACGGATGTGACCGCGTACGTCTTCCCGGTCGCGTTCTCCACGGTGCGGCAAACGAACTCGGTCAGCATGTCCATCTTCGAGGACATGACGCTGTCGCCTTCAAACACCAGGGTGAGGGGGTTGAGGGCGAATATGTTGAACTTGAATCCTGTGATGTAGGCGAAGGACTCCTTGATCTTCAGTATGGAGTCCTCCAGGCTTCCGGCCCCTATGTCGCTCTTCATGGAGTCCGCCAGCTCGCGGGCGTATCTGGTGCGTAACTGGTCGAGGCTGAGCCCTATTTCCGCCGCGTAGCAGTCCAGCATGTTTGCCACGGCCGACATGCCGTTGTAGTAGCGGGACGGGTCCTTGAAAGTCCTCTCGCACTCGGCATCGGCGCCCTCGCGGGGCTGCTCGGAGCCGGCTATCTTCAATGCGAGGTTAGAGTAGTAGACCGACTTCTTGTCGGCGTCGGGCTTGTACCTGACGATGACGCCGGAGTCGGTCATCTTGTCCAGAACAAAGTGCAGGGATGACGAAGGTATGTCTAGGGAGGCCGCGATGTCGCTCGGCCTCTTGTTCCCACTGCACAGCTCGTTGTAAACGGAAATCTGCAATGGATCCGTGAGGGGGACTACGCCCTTCTCGGTGAGCAGCACCGTGAAGTTGCGCAGATACTCATCCTGATTGCCCATAGCATCACAATCGGCTTGTTCGATATTATAATTAACTAGGGATGCTCGGAGGATGTGTAATCCCCGGGTCACAGGATCCTGCGGGACAGCCTCTGCACCAGCTCCGACGGTTCCTGCTCGGTCATCGCAGACGACATCACAGCAGCCCCCGCCGCCCCCGCCCTCATGACGTCGGGGTAGTTGTCAGGTGTGATCCCCCCAACACCGTACACGGGGATGTCGACCGCTTCGCATATGGCCTCCAGGAACGGTATGCCACGGGGGTCCGCGTCCTTGCATGCCGTGTGGTACACATGTCCTGCCAGAACGTAGTCCGCTCCCAGGTCCTCGGCTTCCTTCGCCTGCTCCACCGAATGCACGGATGCGCCCACCAGGGAGAAGTCCCCGAAGTCCTCGGTCTCCTTCATCAGCTGCATGGGGAGGTGTATTCTGCAGATGTTGAGCTCCCGTGCAACCTCCATGTTGGAGTTGATCGCCAGCGGCACGTTGTGTCTCTCGCATATCTCGAGGCACTGCGACGCCAGTGCGAGTAGTTCGTCATCGCTTAGGTCCTTCTCCCTGAGTATGATCATCTCCGGATGGGCCGCCGCGAGCAGTCCTACCTGCTCCAGGAACGGCCTCGCGCAGAGATTCCTAGCTGTTATCACTATCATGTTCTCATGTAGTCCGTCATCACTGGCTGGAGCCCATTGCGGCGGAGCGCCTCGGTTATCTCGGCCAGATCCCTCGGATCGGAGATCACGAACTGACCGTCCCCGCGGGCCTCCCCGCTGTGCTCGCCGATACCAACACTGACTCCTGCGGATATCTTTGTTGCGCTCAGCCCGACTATCCCGTCCCTGAATCCCGGGCGCTCGCGTGTGGATATTGTCTGTCCCGCGAACGGCAGGAAAATGCGGTAGGCAAGCGACACCTGCAGCAGCTGCGATTCCGTGACTGCGACCTGGTTGTTCACACCTCCGGCGGGTCTGAGCCTGGGAAGCGACAGGGATATTTCGGCATGCGGGTAGCGCCTCTGGATCTCCATCGCGTGGAGGCCGCATGCGAAGGCGTCGCTTCTGAAGTCCTCCCGGAGGCCTAGCAGGGTGCCGAAGGCCACGCCCCTCATCCCGCCCCTGAGCGCCCTCTCCTGGGCGTCGAACCTGTATGAGAACACCCTTTTGGGTCCAGCCAGGTGGAGCTGTCCGTACCTCTCCGGGTCGTACGTCTCCTGGAAGACGGTGACGTAGTCTGCACCGCATTCGTGTATGTGGGCGTATTCGTCCGAGTTCATGGGGTACACCTCAATGCCGACGGTCGAGAACCTCTCGGAGGCCAGTCTAACGCACTCCCCGATGTATTCGACGTCCGACCTGGTCCGGGACTCCCCCGTGAGTATCAGGACCTCCCTGAGGCCGGTCGCCGCGATGGCGTCGAGTTCCTTCGTAACCTCTTTCAGTCCAAGCGTGGCCCTGTGAATCCTATTCCTGCAGTTGAATCCGCAGTATACGCATTCGTTTGAGCAGTAGTTCGACACGTAGAGCGGTGTGAAAAGGCAGACGGAGTTCCCGAAGTGCCGACGGGTCTCGTTTCTCGCCCTCTCGGCCATCTCCTCCAGGTGACATCCCGCGGCCGGTGAGAGCAGGGCGGCGAAGCCCTCTATATCGCACACACCTTCGAGGGCGGCCGAAACATCCTTGTCGCTATACGAATGCTGGTCGAAGGCGGCCGCCCTGCCGAGAACCGAATCCATGACGCCGGAGTCCAGCATCTCCATTCCGTCCGTGTAGTCCATCACGTCGGTATGCTTTCTGGACGCCACAGGATCACTCCCTGAGGAAGCCGGTCAGAGGGCTTGACGCCTCCGCCCTGCCCTCCAGGACCCTGCCGGGGCCCGAGAGGTAGGCGAGCCTTCCGGCCTCGATCGCCATCCTGAACGCCCTCGCCATGCCGGGGATGTTCCTTGCTGTGGCGACGGCCGTGTTCGCCATGACCGCCGCACAGCCGAGCTCCATCGCCTCGCATGCCTGGGAGGGCCTGCCGATGCCGGCGTCCACGATTACGGGGATGTCGACCTCCTCCACGATCATCTTCACGAAGTCCCTGGTGAGGAGTCCCCTGTTGGAGCCTATCGGCGCCCCCAGCGGCATCACCGCTGCGGCGCCGTTGTCGGCCATCTCCCTGGCAGCGGTGAGGTCGGGCATCATGTACGGCATCGGGATGAAACCCTCGTCGGAAAGCATCTTCACCGCCCTGATGGTCTCGCAGTTGTCCGGGAGAAGGTACTTGGAATCACGGATGATCTCGACCTTGACGAAGTCTCCGCACCCGAGTTCCCTGGCCAGTCTGGCTATGCGGACAGCCTCCTCCGCGTTCCTCGCTCCCGAGGTGTTGGGCAGGAGGGTGATTCCCTTCGGCATGCTGTCCAGGACATTCCCCTCTCCGGGGGAGCTGGCTCTGCGCACGGCGAGTGTCGCCATTTCGACCCCGCCGTTCTCTATCACGGCGCGGGTGATGTCCAGGGAGAACTTTCCCGAGCCGAGGATGAACCTGGATGTGAACCTGTGGCCGCCTAGGATGAGATCGTCCGACATATTGATCGGATGGGGGGAAGGAAGCCGAAAATTTACGGTTTGTCGTATCCGAGGACCAGTCTGATCGCCATGTTCGCCACATGGCCGGCGCACACCATGACCCTTGCGGCGGTCAGCCCCGGCCCCTCGGAGGCGTCGGACTCCTCGTCGCCGCAGACGTAAAGGCGGGACATCCGCTTATTGGTGGATATCGAGTTGGACCTCCCGAAACCGACCATCCCCGAACAAGACACCACCACGGATCCCGGGGTCACCGACAGCAGGGACTCGACCAGCATAGCCTTCATTTCGGGACGGTCCAGGCATTCGCAGACAACGTCGCATCCGGAGAACACCCGGCAGGCGTTCTCCGCGGTTATTTCGCCGTCAAAAGCCTCCAGCTCAAGATCGGGCTCTATATCCAGCAGGATGTCCGAGAGCGCCTTCGTCTTCTTCTCCCCGACGTGGGACGGGGTGTAGCACTGGCGGAAGAGGTTGCTCCCGTCCACCGTGTCGAAGTCGACGATAACGATGCCGCCGACCCCCGTGCGGGCAAGGGCTGTAGCCACATGGGACCCCATGCCGCCGCATCCGGCGACACCGATCCTGGCATGTGCCAGACGCTCGGCGCAGTCACTCGGGAGAGGGGATTGTCTCAAGTCATCCCCCGCCTACGAAACTCACGAGTTCGATGTGCTGACCGGGCATCAGCGCAGTCGTCGGACGGGCATGCCTCGGGCATACCCTCCCGTCTATCTCGATGGCGACCCGGTCCGACCTATGGCCCAGGAGGGTGACCAGGTCCTCGGCGGTTGTTCCCTCCGGGACTTCCGTCGCCTCGCCGTTGACTTCCAAGATCATGTCAGAGATACTCCGGTGGGATGTGGGGTCTGACCTTGAGTATGAGGTCCCTGAGCTCGTGGGCCGCTCCTCTCACGTCGTCCTGGGCGACAACGGCGGAGACAACGGCCGCGGCGTCCGCTCCTGCCCTTATGACGTCCTGGATGTTACCGCGGTTGATCCCGCCGATCGCCACCACAGGTATGTCAACGGCTTGTCTGACCTCGTAAACGGCTCCGAGACCGACGCCCTGCATGGCGTCTGGTTTGGTGCCTGTCCTGAACACCGCTCCGACACCGACGTAGTCCGCGCCTCCCTCCTCGGCGGCTATCGCCTGATCAACGTTGTCGACGGATATCCCTATGATTGCATCGTCACCCATCAGCCTGCGGGCGGTATCAAGAGGTATGTCGGATTGTCCCAGATGGACGCCGTCGGCCCCGGAGGCGATGGCGATGTCGACCCTGTCGTTGACGATGAAGAGCTTGCACATCTCGTCGGCGCATTCGCGGATGAGGCATGCTTGTTCAAGCATCTCCCTTCCGTCTGCGTTCTTCATCCTGAGCTGGACGACATCGGCACCGCCCTCGTAGGCCATCCGGGCCACCTCGGCGTCCGACCGTCCTTTTGAAAGGTCCCTGTCCGTGACGACGTACAGATCGAACATGCATCTCGCTAGAGAGGGATACGATAAAAACATGATTGATGCAGCTTCGAAGGTGCCGTGTCTAGGTTTGTCATGCTCGGATAATATATCCGTTTGCGATTCAGGATAAACAGGACATCATGGCGAAACCCGACAGGACAATTCCAATAACGGCAAGACCGACTTTCAAGACAGACCTTGTTGAGATGGTAGTCTCCGTCCTGGTCATGTCATTGGGAGTGGTTCTGACAGTCAAGGCCCAGATGGGTGCATCCCCCATCGTCTCCCTGCCGAACGTCCTGAGCAACGTGATGGGGATTTCACTTGGAACGACGGTCTTCATCGTGTACTTCCTTCTCATTCTGATTGAGTGGGCGCTGATCCGTGACCGCAGCAGGATCATCCTGACCCTGAGCCAGCTTCCGTTCACCATGCTGTTCAGCCTGTTCGTGGACCTAATAGTTTGGCTGCTGGGGGGATGGACGGTGTCCGGGCCGTTGGAGCAATGGTTGATGGTGATCGGGGGTACGGCGATCATCGGGCTGGGCTGTGTCCTGGAGATCGACGCCAACATATCTATGCTGGCGGACGACGGCCTGGTTCTCGCCATAAGTCAGGTGACAAAGGTCAGGCTTGACAAGGTGATGGTCATCTTCGACATATGTTTCGTCGTGACGGCGTTCGTCGTGTCCTACGTCGCTTTCCACGGATTCGTCGGAGTCGGCTGGGGCACAATATTCGCCGGGATCACGCTCGGGCTGTTCGTGAGGCTCTTCACGAAGATTGTGAAGAGATACATAAGGAAGGACGGGAGCATACAGGCGTAATGCTTTTTCAATAACTTAGAGGAAATTCCTTATGCAAATTTCATCATCTACGATTTTTCCATATATTCGTTACAGGACTCATGATAAAGTCACGATGTTTACTCGATTACCAATTTACATCGGCAGTCCTGGGACGTTAGCAGTTCGATGTTTATTCTTTGAGAGACGTTCGGTGAATATTTTTGAAGAAGATTGATCAAATCCATGAATCTTAACAAACCTTCCAACTGTCTGATTTTAGGTACTTGTCACAGAGCATAACATCTGCCACATACATCACCATTATCAATCATCACTAGGAAGGAACCAGTTATTTGCATGATTGTCTAGTTGCTGGGCATCCGTCGGACGACAAGTCTTATACTTTCGATGTTTGTGTCGCTTCTCATAACCGGGTGGTCCGGCGGCTCTTTCCATCAGGGAGACGGAAAGTTTCTGTAATGAGGGAGATGAAAATGGATATAGCGGAAATCACAGAGAAGTTGTCCAAGGGCGAAAGTGCGTCAGATGTCGAGATCAAAGCCCTCCTTACCGCCGAGGGGGAGGATAGAGAGACGATTTTCCAGGCCGCTAGGGAGGTCAGAGACAGGGTGTTTGGAAAGAAGACCTATCTCTCTGGTTTCATGTACTTCTCAACCTACTGTAGGAACGACTGTACATTCTGTTATTTCAGAAAATCCAATTCTATCGACAGGTACCGTAAGAGTACCGATGAGGTCGTCAAACTCTCCAATATGATTGCCGATGCCGGAATCAACATCGTGGATCTGACCATGGGGGAGGATCCTATGTTAATCAACAACGACTACCAGGGTTTGGTGGATATTGTCAACGCTATCAGGGAGACCACAGACATTCCGATCATGGTGTCCCCGGGAGCCATCCCTCAAAGCACTTTCAGCAGATTTGCAGATGCTGGTGCGGACATAGTCGCCGTTTATCAGGAGACGTACAACCGTAAACTGTTCGCCGAACGCAGACTCGGACAGGACTTCGATTTCAGAAGGAACCAGAAGGTATGGGCTATGGAATCAGGTATGTTGGCCGAAGACGGCATGATGGTTGGTATCGGGGAGACATTGGATGACAGGGTGGACGCCATTCGTAATATGCTTGCACTCAACTGCGATCAGGTCAGGGCAATGACGTTCGTCCCGCAGGAAGGTACGCCTATGGAGGGCGACGGAACGGTCGGCACTGTCAACGAGCTCCTGGCGATGGCAGTCATGAGGTTGTTGAAGCACGATGTCATGATCCCTGCCACTCTTGATGTAGAGGGTATCGCGGGAATGCAGCCTCGTCTCGATGCGGGCGCCAGTCTCATAACATCGATCATTCCGCCTCATGAGGAGCTGGCGGGCGTGGCGCAGAGCTGTATGGACATTGACGATGGTTCCAGGAGTGTCACGCACGTTATCCAGATGCTGGAGGACATGGGCAGGCGTCCGGCTACTATGGCCGAGTGCAGACGTATGTTCGATGCGAGACGTGAACGTGTGTCTCATATGAAGCTCAGTTATACCTGACTAGGCTTGGTTTACCTGATGAAAGGATTGTCGAATCCTGTTTAGGGGGAGACTCAGGACTCACATGGGATGCAATACAGAGCACCCTGGGGACTGATGTCTCGCACCAGCGTCAGACCACAGGTTGTTAGAATCGACAGTGTTTCAAAAACATCGTTATACGCATGAGAGGATTCTCTAGAATACTCGAGTGTAGTCCAGGAGGTGAAAGTAAACCAGTACGCATCGTCTTCGTGCGAACGTTCACAGTTAATCATCAGACCATTCTCGAAGATGATGTTATTCCAGTTCATTTCATCCAATGTGCCAGATGTCTAAAAGTATGTGTAACTGGTTGCTTTCGCTGATTGTTTATATACATGTATTCTATTTTTTTGGACATGGATGCAAACATGGAGGAGACCGTCAGAAAGTACGCTCTCCAGAATGCAGTTTTTTTCAAAGGGAAGGCAAATCCAAAGTCTGTTGTAGGAAAAGTTCTCGGAGAGGTTCCGGAGTTTCGTTCTAGATCCGCTGAGGTGATGGAGGTTGCCAACATCGTTGTCGAAGAGGTCAACGCGATGCCTCTCGAGAGCCAGAAGAGTGCTTTGGCCGCAATAGATTCCAAGCTTCTGGTAAAGGAGAAGAAAGAGCGCAACTATGAGCTGCCCGATCTCGAGGAGGTCGGAGACAAGGTCGTCATGCGTATTGCTCCCGGCCCCTCCGGTCCACTGCATATAGGACACACGCGTGCATCCGTTCTGAACGATGAATATGTCAAAAGGTATGGCGGAGAGCTTGTTCTCAGGTTCGAGGACACCAATCCGGAGAAGATTGAGCCTGACGCTTACGACATGATCATCGAGGACCTCGATTGGCTAGGAATCGGTATTGGCCGTACGTTTTACCAGTCTGACAGGTTTGAGAAGTACTATGATTGCACGAGAAAGCTCCTGGAGATGGGCAAGGCATACGTCTGTACATGCAATGGCGATCATTGGAGGGAGCTGAAGGAGCATGGGCAGGCTTGTCCGTGTCATGACCTCCCGATAGAGGAGCAGCTCGACAGATACGACAGGTTCCTTGCTGGCGAATTCAAGGAGGGCGAGGCTGTTGTCGTCGTCAAGACGGATCTTAATCATCCAAATCCTGCCATCAGGGATTTCGTTGCCCTGCGTATTGTTGACCATCCCCACCCTAGGACAGGGGACAAATACATCGCATACCCGATGATGAACCTCGCTGTTGCAGTGGACGACCATCTGATGGGTATGACCCATGTTATGCGTGGAAAGGACCATCTGAATAACACCCTCCGCCAGGAGTACGTGTTCAATTACTTCGGATGGAAGAAACCCATCTACTATCATTACGGACTGGTCCATATCGAGGACACAATCCTCAAGACATCCATTATTGGCAAAGGTATCAAGTCCGGCGAGTACTGCGGATGGAACGATGTGAGGATTGGTACCGTCCGCGCCCTCGAGAGGCGTGGAATCACCGCCGAGGCCATCAGGAACTATTGGCTTGAGGCTGGTATCAAGTCTGTGGATGTGCAGTTCTCCTGGGACGGCTTATACGGTAAGAACAGGGACATAATAGATCCGACCTCCAACAGATACTTCTTCGTGGAGGATCCCGTCAAATTCACAGTAAGCGGAGTCGACGAGATTAAAGGGGTCGCGCCCAAACACCCCGACCATCCAGAGAGAGGAGAGAGGGTGTACGATTATGTCTGCCCTGCAGACGTCTATCTCTCCGCATCTGACGCGAATCTCTTCACGGATGCTGGCAAGGTCAGGCTCAAGGACCTCTGTAACGTAAAGTACGACGGGAATGCCACGTACGATGGCGACAGTGTTGCCGTATTGAAACAGGGCGTCAAGGCGGTCCAGTGGGTCGGAGCTGACGGGATAAAGGCTGATCTGCTCATGCCCGACGGATCAATCCGTGCAGGACTGATTGAGTCGTCGATCATCCAGGAGTCTGGAAGCATGGTCCAGCTCGAGAGAATCGGATTCGCGAAGATTGAAGATAAGGAATCCGACAGGGTATCTATGGTCTTTGCCCACCGTTGACATAGGATCAAACACCAGCGTTCCACGGGGACACTCCCGTGGAACGCATATTCTCATTCCAGAGGATAGATGGACAAACCTGTGGTTTCAATTCTAATCCAATCATAAGTGTGATGGGTGTTTTCTCCACTCTTTTGCATCCATAACGCGCTAATTCTGAAGACGTGCTGGAAATATCCTGATGTTTTTCGCACCATCCCCAACTTGGGATGATGGTTCATACAACAATGGTTTGTTTATTCTTGCATCTGATGGCCCATTTTTTTTATTCGGGAGGACAACAAGCTTAACTCGCGGATGCGTATCATCTCGCTATGAGCATCCTCTACCGCTACGGAAGCACCTACTACATCAACATGACCAACAGGTGTCCATGCAGGTGCGTCTTTTGCGTAAGGAATTCCACCCCCAGACTAGGGGATGCGGACTCCCTCTGGTTAGACCACGAACCTGCTGTCGACGAAGTCATCGTGGAGCTCAGGAAGGTGGACCTATCCAGATCGAGGGAGGTCGTGTTCTGCGGATACGGGGAACCTACAGAGAGGTTCGACGATGTTCTGGAATGCGCCAGGAGGATCAAGGCAGAGTTCGGGAAGTCCGTTCGTCTAGACACCAACGGCCTGGGGAATCTCATAAACGGAAGGAACATCGTACCGGAGATGGAGGGTGTCATAGACTCCGTGTCGATCAGTCTCAATGCACCCAATTCCGAGGAGTACCAGGAGGTCAGCAGGCCATCGTTCGGCGAGGATGCGTATCCCGCTATCCTGGAGTTCATCGAGGAGTGCAGGGCGAGGATCTCTGGTGTGACCGTGTCCGTAGTCGGCGGATCCATCAGTCAGGAATCGGAGGATGAATGTGCCCGCATGGCCCAGGACATGAATGTCCGGTTCAGGGTCAGATGATCTTTGTGCACGACTATGCTTCGGTAATCGTTGTATATTCAACAATCTGCATGACCTGAGAGTTCCGACTGTGCAGCGACGTGGATGTACGGATGGATTGTCACAGCCAGGATGATGCAGGTGTCGGTAACGATGATGATTGCAATACACCCATCAGAGGTCGTATGTTGGCGGGGGAAACACTGAAGCCGTCTTGTTGAACGTGCGAACTGCCAAAGCATATCACACAGTTTCGAACTAGTATGTCCAGAAGAGAGATGGGCATCCGGCACATTCGGCTCCAGTGAGTTGTTTGTCTATAAGGGTTTTTTTTCGGATCACAGGATATGGCGGCAATCCCGCATACGAGGGATTGCCGCCGGGGGGTATCGCAGAAGATTAACGGGGCACAGAACCTGCATCACGAACTCTTCCAAGAGCTCCCGTCTGTAGGATAGAAAGCGGACATCCCACTCCAAGATACTGGAAGAAGCGACGGTGACCATTGTCAGGCACGATCCAGCATGGTGTCTATTTCCGCTTGTCGAACATCAGCGGGATGTAGGTGCGTCTCACAGGTCCCTCTTCTCGAATCTAGCGCAGGATATCTCGTAGGCTCCTGTCAGCATCAGGACGGCAACGACCAGTAGTGCCGCTGTGACCAGCAGCATGTTCCCGCCCAGTAGGTCGGATGCTACTATCGTGGCCGATACCAGGAATGCGATGCTCGCCATGAGTACGACTATGGAGATGTACTGCGCCTTGATGCTGCTGCCGGTCCAGTAGTTCACCAGGATGGAGATGCTGGCTACGATCACCGAGAGCACCCATCCGGTCACGGAGACGATGACCGCCGATATGAGGTCGGTCTCTGTTCCTGTGAGTGAAGGCATCGCGACGGATACCGCCAGGCCTATGACGAAGCCGATGGTGACGAAGATGGCCGAAGACATGAACTTGCTTTTGACGATCCTCCTTCTGGGAACTCCCGCCGAGACCGCGTACATGTTCCATCCGCACTGGTCGTCCCAAGCGAAGGAACTGGCTGCAAGAGACGAGAAGAGCATGGGACATACTATTCCCATGACGTTGCTCTCTCTGAAGAGTACCGAGAAGACGACTCCGAACACGGCGATGTAGATCAGTCCGTTCTTCAGAAGGACCGTGTCCTTCCAGACCAGTCCGTTCATGCAACATCGCCTCTGATGACCATGACCATTATGTCATCCAAGGAGGCGGGGTCCACGACCAGCTCGGGATACGCCTCGATGACGCTCTTCCTGTCCTTAACCAGCGCAGACGTTGAGAACTCGTCGCGCTTGATGCAGACGATGTTCTCCATGCCTATAGCCAGCACATCCGGTTCGCTACCCTTCACGATGCCGTAGCCATCGAGGATCTCGTCCTTGGGACCGTTCATGACAATCCTCCCCTTGTGGATGAACACAATGTAGTCGGCGATTCTCTCCAGGTCGCTGGTGATGTGCGAGGACATGAGCACTGTGTGCCGCTCGTCCTGCATGTATCCCATCACGAGGTCCAGGAACTCGTCCCTGGCGGCAGGGTCCATCCCAGCAGTCGCCTCGTCCATTATGACCAGGTCGGGATTGTGCGAGAGGGCAACAGCAACCTGAATCCTCATCCTCATCCCGCGGGAGTATTCCTTGATCTTCTTGTCCAGTGGGATGCCGAAGTTCGACATGAGCTCCGCGTATCTGTCACCGTCCCAGTTCGCGAAAAGGGACGACATCATCCTTCCGATTTGCCGGCCGTTCATCTGCGGGAAGAAGTGGCACTCATCGAAGACGACGCCGACACTCACCTCGTTTCCCCCTCCTTCCTGCGAGTCGAACAGGGTAATCGATCCGGAATCCACCAGGTTCGCACCAGTTATGCACTTGATCAGGGTGGTCTTTCCGGCTCCGTTCTCGCCTATGAGCCCGACGACGTATCCGCGTGGGATGTCCAGGTCGATGTCCATCATCCTGAAGGATCCGAACGACTTGCAGAGCCCTCTGATTTCAACCGCGTTCTCCAATTCAATCACTCTCGTATAGGATGTCGACCATCTCCGTCAGCTCCTCTCTGGTGATGCCGCCGCGCTTAGCCACTTCCACCGCTCTGCGGATGTTCTCCTCCGCGAGTCTCAGGTTCGCCTCACGAAGAAGCTGTGGGTCCTGGGCAGCTACGAAGCTCCCCTTTCCCGCCACCGTCTCGATGAACCCCTCTGCCTCGAGGTCGTTGTACGCCCTCTTGGTCGTTATGAGGCTGATTCTCAGGCTCTGTGCCAGCGCACGCATGCTTGGTAGGGCGTCGCCTGCTTTCAGCTGTCCGTTCATTATCTGGCTCTTCACCTGGTCGGCGATCTGTTCGTATATCGGCTTCCCGCTGGAGTTGCTGATGACGATCTCCATCTCCATCTGACATCCTGTACGCCATCAGTGTATATAACTGTATATGTACGATATATACAGTATTCACTGGTATACACAATCCATGACAAGCCAGGATAAGAGGATTTCGTCGTGCCGACAACAGGTCCTCCAACTCTGTCGAGCAACTCCTTTTATATTACGTCTATAATCGCACGGGCGGTAAAATGACTGGCGATGAGAAAAAGAAGAGAGACCCTATCTTCACGGTCTGCTTCGTAGTATTCATCCTGGCTGCCGTTTCGGTGGTCGGAGTCTACATCGACGAGCACTACCTGACGGAAGACACAAAGAAGGCCGCATACGGTGACAAGGTTACCGTGAACTACACCGGTACGTTCTACGCTTACTACGGCGAGGACAACGCGGTCGTGTTCGACACCAGTTACAGAAGCATCGGCGAGAACGACGCCATCATCAAGTCCAACAGTTTCAACAAGACCAGTTACAGTACGCTGTCTTTCACTGTAGGGGGTAGCGATGTACTCACAGAGTTCGGAAATGCTGTAGTCGGACACATGGTCGGAGACAAGATCAGGGTCACCATAGAGAATGGTTACCCCGCTGGATCCGATTTCTACGAGCAGTCCACCAGCGGACTCACCATCCCCAGGGTGCAGGAGATGACCGTCGATCAGTTCGAGTCCATCTACGACTACGATCTGTCTGACGGCATGACGTACCTTGACTCCACAGTGTATGGATGGCCAGCCACCGTCGTTTCCGCTGACAACAAGGTGTATATCACCAATATGCCAGAGAAGAACCAGACCTACACGTACACAGTTGGCGGAGTCGTAGACGAGGGAGAGACCGAGGACGAGGAGGCTGGACACAGCTTCGGAACAACAACATTCACTGTCACCGCCATCGATGACAACATCACGTTCAACATCGCATTCAGCGGAACGACATCCGTCGGAGACGATGGTGCCATCCAGATGATCCAGCTCGAGTTCGGAACCGAGACCTGGTACGTCACCAACGTCAACGGTGGAAGCTTCACATACAAGACCTGTGATGAGACGAGCAACGCGACTCTCTACTTCGAGATCGAGATCGTCTCCATCGCATGATAAACCCCACCATTTTACCTCCCCGGGAGAAATCCCGGGGAATCCAGATTTACACAAGTCTGAATCCGCCGGCATCCGATTATCCGCTGACGAATAGAGTGACGGTGCACGAGACCAATGGCGTCACCCTTCTGCCGTCTCGACTACATCATGGGTGACGGGATCATGGTGGCGAGTCTACCGTATCCTGTCTCTTTTCTCTACGTAACGGAAGGAACCGTTGATATCCGGTGACTGTCTACAGGAATCCATGGTATTTGCGCACATAACGATACATGTGGCCAATCTGGACCGCAGCATAGTCTTCTACAAGGTCTTCGGAATGGAGGTCTTCCGCAGGTTCGGGTCACACGGACAAGAGATAGCGTTCCTTGGAGACGGTCCCACGAAGCTGGAGCTAGTCGAGGACGGCAAAGGCTCGGTCGACTATCCTGGCATATCAATCGGATTCACACATGAAAGGGCGGGTGAGCTTGCCAGGAGCATCGATGGGGGATTTGTGGGGCCGATGACCCCGGCCCCGGGGGTGGAGTTTTACTTTGTCAGGGATCCGGACGGTTACACTGTACAGATCCTGCAGGAGTGATCACAGAATCTCTTCCAGCTTCGTGAGCATGTCCTCGGTGTCCTTGGCAAGGATCCACACGGTCCTGTCCTTCTTAGGGCCCTTGTCCACAATGGCATCGGGGATCGTCTTGCACTTCTTTAGGGCCTTCTCGGTCGCTTCGGAGAACCTGTCCTTGTCCATCTCTGCGCTGACCGAGGTCATGCCCACCTCTTCCATGACGTCCATGATGTCGTCCCCGTATGCGATGCTCATAATGCAGCGTGTCTCGGGACTGTGCTTCATGACAGTCAGAAGTATGTACGAAAGACCCTCGGCCGTGCCGAACTTGGCCGGACCGTTCTTTCTCAGGAATCCGTTGTGGACGACCATCCTCTTGTCGATGGCGGCAATCTCTTCCGGTCCTGCGGCATCCTTCAAAGCCATGGCGATGTTCATGCCACCCTTCGGCACCAGTTCGTCAGGTACGGTATCGACGATCTTTTCGGCTGCAACATCGAGGGCGTCGAGGACTTTGAACTTGTCAGTGTCGCCTTTGAGCTTCACCATCGTGTTGACGACCACGTCGCCCTTTCCTATCGCGTATTGGGTGGAGATGGATTCCTGGATGAGCTCTCTAGACTTCAGTACGGCGTTGACAATGTCCAGTCCCTTTGCCATGTTGGCAGTGATGAACGAGGAGAGGACGCATCCGCTGCCGTGGCCAGCCTTGCGCAGACGCGGATATTCCATCTTGGTGAATTCGGACGAGAGGTAGAGGTAGTCGGTTACCGTGGGGGTGTTGAAGTGACCGCCCTTCATGAGCACAGACGATCCCTGTTTGCCTATGAGCTCGCAAGCCAGCATGAGATCGTCTTTGGTCTTGATTTTCATCTTCGCAAGTACCTCTGCTTCATGCTTGTTCGGTGTCACCAGTTCGCACATGGGCAGGAGCCTCTTCTTCAATGCAGATGCATAGCCCTCTTCGTAGAGAGATGCTCCGGTTCCGGAAATCATCACGGGATCGACGATAAGCGGCATCTCATGATCCTCTAGGACATCTGCCACTGTTTCCACAATCTCCGCGCTGTATAGCATACCTGTCTTGACCGCTTTGATATCGCAGTCCTTGAGCACAGCCTCCAGCTGTGCCTTGATGAATTCTTCCGGTATGGGGAAGATGCCGTCGACACCACAGGTGTTCTGCGCAGTCACGGCGGTGATTACTGATGCGGCGTGGACCCCGACGACGGACATGGCTTTCACATCTGCCTGGATGCCCGCGCCTCCGATGGAGTCAGAGCCCGCCACTGTTAGTGCGGTTCTCATGAGTTGATGCATGCTCTGTAACTATTAAAGGGGTTCAGAGCCCACCGAATCATTAAATAAAGAACCTGCTATCAGCGGACACGATGAAGGTCTACAGCACGCACTTCATTCTCAAAGGCAAATCCGACTACAAGGACTTGGCTCCGGTGTTCCCGGACATTCTGAAGATGTTCCTCGAGGAAATCGGACAGACGCCCGAAGAGGAGGAGATTCTCCAGATGCTGATAGAGCTTAACATGATGGACCTGGAGCGTAACAGGAAGCCCGAGGGTTACAACCGTAAGGGAAAGGTCCGTCTTGTCTTTCCCATGGACAGGAAAGAGTTCTACATCAAGACCTACACAAAGAGCACCGACCTCACCCACATCGCGGACAACATCAGCAACATGCTGACGGCGGCGGGAATCAACTTCACCGTGAAGCAGAACGACAATGTTGAGTTCGACTGACAGTCGCGGAGAATGAAGGAAGGTTAAGGGGTTTTGGTTCCGGCTCTCATTCGACGAGGGCTTTCCAGCAGTTGTCGATGAGCTGGCTTTCCTGCCTTATGACCTCGTCTCTCAGCATGATCTGCTCGATCGCCTTCGATATCTGGACGTCGGTGGACTGCGGGGATGTTCCTCCGTAGGAGTTTCTGCGTTCGACGCATTTCCTGACCGGTAGAATCTCGTAAACATCCTGTTCGATCTTGCAGGAGAACTGTCTCAGCTCGTCCAACGTCATGTCTTCGAGGTTCCTTCCGGATTCTATGCTGTGCCTGACCGCAGCACCAACGATGCCGTGAGCCTCGCGGAAGGGCACTCCCTTGGTGACCAGGTAGTCCGCCAGGTCGGTGGCGTTGATCTGCCCTCTGCTGGTGACCTCGAGCATCCTCTCCTTGTGGAAAGTCGTTGTGGCGACGACCTTGGACATCATCTGCGCGCTGGCGATGACCGTGGACATGGAGTCCATGGCAGGACGCTTGTCCTCCTGGAGGTCGCGGTTGTACGTCAGCGGGAGCCCTTTGGTTATGGTGATCATGGTCATTAGTGCGCCCACGACGGATCCTGTCTTCCCGCGGACGAGCTCCGCGATGTCGGGATTCTTCTTCTGGGGCATGATGGAGGAGCCGGTGGTGTATTTGTCATCCATCTCGATGAATCCGAATTCCTGAGAGGACCAAAGCACGAGCTCCTCGCAGAGACCTGACAGGTGTATCGCCGTCTGTGCGGCGCAGTACATCAGTTCGGTGACGAAGTCCCTGTCGCTGACGGAGTCCATGGAGTTCTCCGTGGGTTCCCTGAAAGCCAGGGCCTCGGCGGTCATCCTTCTGTCTATTGGATACGTTGTACCGGCGAGTGCGGCGGCACCAAGCGGGCACTTGTCCATTCTCCTGAACGCATCCAGGAACCTGTCCGCGTCACGGGAGAACTTGAACGCATGGGCAAGCATGTGCTGGGCAAGAGTCACAGGCTGTGCGTGCTGCATGTGGGTGAACCCAGGCATGACGGTGTCACCGTTGTCCTCGGCAACCTTCACGAGAGCCATCATCAGTCCGTTGACCGCCTCTGCCGCCTTGAGGGCATCGTCCCTCAGATACATTCTGAAATCCGTGGCGACCTGGTCGTTCCTGCTCCTTCCTGTGTGCAGCTTTCCTCCTGCGGGGCCGATTGCCTGCGTGAGGCTGAACTCGATGCAGGTGTGCACGTCCTCCAGTGAGTAGTCGAACTCGAAGGTCTCGTCCTTGACATCGACAAGGATGTCCTTGAGGCCGGCGATAATCTTGTCCGCGTCCTCGGTGGGGATGACACCGCATTTTTTCAGCATCCTCACATGGGCGAGGGAGCCCATGACGTCGTAGAACGCCAGACGGGAGTCCACATCCAGGGAGGAGGTGAAGGCCAGGGTGGAATCGTCCATCCCGGCCGAGAACCTTCCGGACCACAGGGCCTGCTGCACGGGGATCACTTCTTCTTGACCGCATGGCTCTTGGCGGCGGTCCTTCCGGGGAGTCCCCAGACGTAGATGAAGCCAGTTGCGGAATTGTGGTCGAAGACGTCTCCCTCGGCGTAGGTGCTGAGTCCCTCGTCGTACATGGAGTAGGGGGACTTTCTGCCGACTACGGTGGCGCTTCCCTTGTAGAGCTTAATGCGGACGGTACCGGTGACATACTCCTGGGTCTTGTCCACGAAGGCCTGGATTGGTTCCATGAGCCCTCCGAACCACAGTCCGTCGTAGACGAGCTGGCAGTACTTCTGCTCGATTCCGCGCTTGAATTCGATGGTGTCCCTTGGCAGGGTCATGGCTTCAAGGGCCTGGTGAGCCTTGATGAGCGTGACGGCAGCGGGGCACTCGTAGGTCTCGCGGCTCTTTATTCCCATGAGACGGTCCTCGACATGGTCGATCCTTCCTACGCCATGGGCCCCGGCGACCTTGTCCAGTTTCTCTATGAGCTTTACGCCGCCCATCTTCCTCCCGTTGAGTGCCACGGGGATGCCCTGTTCGAACTTGATCTCGATGTATTCCGGCTCATCCGGAGCCTTCTCAGGGTCGACGGTGTTCTCCCACACATCGGCGGGAGGCTCCTCCCAGGGATCCTCGAGGATTCCGCACTCGCAGGAGCTTCCCCAGAGGTTCTCATCTCTCGAGTAGGGACTCTCCTTCTTCACGATGATCTCGATGCCGTTCTCTTTGGCGTATTCGATCTCCTCCTCTCTGGTGGTGACCCACTCGCGCATGGGAGCAATGATCTTCATCTCGGGATCCTGGGAAACGATTCCGACGTCGAACCTCACCTGGTCGTTACCTTTCGCGGTGCATCCGTGGGCGATGTATTTCGCGCCCTCGGCTTTGGCGACCTCGACCAGCTTCTTGGCGATAAGGGGCCTGGCGATGGCGGTGCTCAGGGGATAGACGTTCTGGTACAGGGCGTTGGCCTTCAGGGACGGCCAGACGTAGTCGGAGACGAACTCCTCGGTTACGTCTATGTAGTCAGCTTTAATGGCCCCATTCCTCAGCGCGCGGGCAACGATGTCGTCCTTGCTGGGAGGCTGTCCGACGTTGATCGCGATTGCGATGACGTCCACGTCGTATTTCTCCTGGAGCCAGTGGATGGCGACGGAGGTGAGATCGGAAGAGCACACGTCTGAA
>CALUNK010000013.1 GCA_944321985.1 Candidatus Methanomethylophilaceae archaeon | reverse complement strand
CCTCCGGAAAGAACCCCATCACCCACATCGGAAAGATCTACAACGTCATGTCCAAGCTCATCGCCGACGACGTCGCCGCCAAGGTCACCAACGAGGCCGAGATAAGGGTCAGGCTCTTGTCGCAGATCGGAAAGCCCGTTTCCGAGCCCCTCAACGCGTCCGTGCAGATCGTTCTGCCCGATGCCGAGACCAACCCCAACCTGTCTAAATGGAAGTCTGAGGCCGAGGCAATCGCCGCCGACTGGCTTGACAATGTGGACAAGGTTTCCGACATGATCATCGACGGAAAGGTCCGCACCTTCTGATCGTTCTTTTAAAAACCACTTACCCCAGCCAGTGTGCTGGGGGACTTCCTGGTCTCAGGGTTTCCAGGGTACATCTTTAAGCATTATGAATTGCATTATCATCCAACTCGGTGAAACTTATGAAGATTATCGATGAGCCGCAGTTCGGGCCGATGTTCCGCTTCAACGATGCGAACGTCTACTGGGCGTTGCACATCCTGTCCGACGGCAGGCGCATGGGGCGCAAGAGGTTGGCCGAGGAGGTCGGCGTCGGCGAGGGGAGCATGCGCAGGATCATAGACACCCTGAAGGAGTGGGATTTCATCCTGATCAAGCAGACCGGGATAACCATCACCAAGGCAGGCCAGGCTTTCCTCTCTCAACTACCCGTCAGGCCGGTGGACGTATTCATCGAGGGGTCCGTGGTCGGCAAGTTCCAGCAGGCCGTGCTGGTTCTCGGCGCTGCCGACAAGGTCAACAACGGCATGGAGCAGAGGGACATAGGCATCAAGGTCGGCGGCGAGGGCTGCACGACCATAGTCATCCGCGACGGCAACCTGCTCATCCCCCCGGACTGGAACCTGGACGAGAAGGATCCGGAGATGGCCTACAAGATCCGCAAGGAGACCGGCATAACGCAGTCCGATGCCCTCATCATCGGCGGCGGGGACTCGAAGACGTCCGCCGTCGAGGCGGCGGTATCCGCCGCCCTCAACATGTTCTGAGGATCAGATGCAGCACCTCCTAAGCTTCACCGTATACGATGACAGGTCCTTGCTCGGCTCCGATCCCGGGAAGATGCTGTCATCCGTCGGTGCCGATGGGTTGGAACTGCTGACGTCGTATGATCCGCCGGATTCGTGGTACAGGCCCCTGACGCGCGCCGTTCACCTGCCTTACGCCGCTGACTGGCTTGCAGCATGGGACGGGAGGCCGTACGATATGGATCCTGATTTGTCCCGTTTCTACATGTTCGGCAGGGACCGCGGAGAGGTGGTCCGCAACATCACCGAGGCAATCCGTTGTGCCGCCGTCCTGGAGCCTGCATACGGGGTATTCCATGCTGGGAACAGCGACATCCGCGAGCTGATCAGTAGGAGTTCGTCGCTCGATGACGGCAGGGTCATAGAAAGCTATGCGGAGATGGTGAACTCCGTCGTCTCCGGGTTCCCTGGCGGAGAGCCTCCATTCACGATACTCTTCGAGAATCTGTGGTGGCCAGGCCTCAGGCTGCTGGACGCCAGGGGTTTCAGGCGCCTGGAGTCGAGGATCGAGTTCGACGACTGGGGGATATGCCTCGACACGGGCCACATGATGAATTGCCTGCCGGGAATATGCTCTGAGCGGGACGGCATAGAGGCCCTCATCGGAATATTCCGCGACTATCCCCCCGATCTGATCGACAGGGTCTTGACGGTGCACTTCCACTGGAGCGCATCCTACACCTACCGCAGCACGTTCGAGGAGAAGGCGCTGGGGGATGACACGATGGCATTCATCACAGAGGCCTTCGGGCACATATCCAACATCGACCAGCACATGCCCTTCGACGACCCGCGCTGTCTGGAGCTGATCGACATCCTGAAGCCGGAGTACGTCACCCACGAGATGCCCGGCTCCAAGGACGGAGTGCTGGAGGATTTCCTCACTCAGCGTTCCCTGTTTCCCCGAGTTCCAGGGGACCAGTCGACTTCATGCGTAAATAGGAACAGGGAGATTCGTTTCCTGTGAGCGAGTCGGATGATTTCTTCCAGCCCGACGAGGGAACCAAGGCGAAGTACGAAGAGGGGTACAGGGTGCTGCGTCTTTGTACAGGGGCCCTCGAGGGTCTTTGCTCCATCACTATACGTGAGGAGGTCAGGATGCAGAGCGTGGAGGCAACTATCGCCTTCGACCCGTATGACACGAACCTCGTGAGGGCTGCCTACGCCATGGCGGATGAGGTGGATCTGTGGTCTCCGGATTCCCTAGACCAGGTCCACGGCGTTTTGTATTCGGACAGCCCGGGTATGCGCGACGACGCCTATGAGCAGCTCAAGGACCTTTTCGACAAGTGCTTCATGTCCAACCTGCCGATGTCCATGCTGGCGGCGATAGCACACAACGGGATTCTGCGTGTAGCCCCGTTTGAGAAGGGCAATGGGATTATAGCCAGGATATGGTACTCGGAACTCCTAGGGAGATCGTTCGATACCTTCCAGTACATATCGCCAGAGGCCGAGTTTTTGCGCACGAGGAAGGAGTACGAGTCCCTGGTGGCCGATCCCGACGACATCAAGGGTTTCGTGGACTACAGTCTCGACTGCGACAAGGAGGCTTTGTCAAGGCTGTTCGGAATGTTGTGGTGAGGCCACCACCAGATTTCTCAACGTACCATATCTCAATCGATTTTAATCCCCGGTCTTCAATGCAAAGTGGTCTTGAGGATGTCCTTTTACGCGGTCGTAGCGTCTCCTATGACTCCGGGAGTGGATTGGGTGTGGACTCAGATTAGACGAGATTCTGTTTGTACAAAGGAAACGGAAAGTTTCGATAGGGGCTCATCTCTGTAGTGGTCTCCGTGGACAATCTCAGCATACTTTTCACCATAGCCCCAGCGTCTTCCTGTATGAGAGGATGTTGAGGAAAATAGCGAGGGAAGAATATCGATCTAGACAAGATTAGGATATGGGGATGGAATTATCGACGAGTGTCAGTAGGGATACTTGCTAACAAGTCCGTGAACCGAATATTATCGATCCAAGCGTTGATTGGTTTAATCCTGCGGAGGTCGGTATCGAAGTGCAGAATCAGAGGGACATGGGCACAGAATCGGGGTCGGAGTCGTCGATCTCTGTGTCGGTTGCGAGATGTAGACAATGTTGTGAGAGCTTCTGATCCTCTGTGTATCTGTCGGAAAAACAGTTTGAGGTTTTGGCTCGGAAAACAGAATTTATAACATGGTGAGATTGTTGTGGGAAGGAGAAGATTCACGTTCGCGTCTATCATCTCTTATTTAAATCAAAGGGGATGAATCCTTTTATATTACCTCTTTATTCGCTGTCCAGAGGAATAAAAATGGCACGCTTCAAAGAGGCCGAGGCAAGGCTCCTTGACAAGACCGTCTGCATGTCCTGCTACGCCACCAACCCCAAGAAGGCTGACAGATGCAGGAAGTGTGGGTCCAGCGACCTTAGGCCTAAGGCCAAAGAGAGCAGGAAGCAGTGATTTTCACTGCCCTCCATTGATTTTTACGGCCGGCCATCGGCCGGTTCTCATTTGGACCAGCTCTGGCTATGGCCTGGGATTCGGCCCATTGTCCTTCGCTGTTGACCGAGAGGTTATAACGGTCTAGAATCATGACCTGGAGGAGCTGAGATGGATGAAGATTCTGATCGTCGACGACAACGTGGCTGTCCAGGAGATTATCAGAGATATCCTAGTCGAAAGGGACCACAACGTTCGTCTAGCTAGCACCGTCGATGAGGCAGTGGAGAAGATAAAATCTTTCGAGCCAGACGTGGTCATGCTGGACTCATGGGTCGGCGACGAGGACGGGATGCATGTCATCTCTCGTACCAGGGAGGAGGTGCCGAACTTCGACCTTAAGGTGATCCTGATCAAGTCATCTGGAGAGCTCGCGCCTACAGACAACCCCAACATCAAAGGCTGGGTGGACAAGCCGTTTAAGTCCTCAGACATAATAGACGCGATAGCGGCCCTCAAGGTAGCCGAGGCGGAGGCCGTGCATGCCGAGGAGGCGAGGAAGAAGTCGAGGCGCCGGACCAAGCAGAAGTCCTTCGCAGGGCTCTTCTCGAGGACCAGGAACGTCTCTCCGGAGCCGGTCCAGGATCTCTCCGTGAACGGCATCGTTTTCGGATCGTCCTATCTGATCTTCGAACCTGAGCCAGAGAAGGTCTACGAGTTCGTTTCGATGTTCGACCCGGCGAAGTACAGTCTGATGATAATCACCTCCGACAGGGCGAAGGCCATCAAGGAGAGATTCAGCTACGATGACATGGATGTGCTCCCGCTGACGTCCGGCGGCAGGTCGGGATCCATGGGGATCCAGTCGCTGGGTTCCATGATGGCGCGCATATCGAAGTTCATCGGTGAGAAGGAGAGGCCGGTGGTCGTCTTCGACACGTTTGGGGACATCATCGATGCCAACGGGATGAACCTGTCCCTGCTCATGCTTCAGCAGCTCATGACGGGGACGACCAAGACCTGCACATTCGTGGTCTCGGTCGACGAGGCACCGCTGACCGACAAGGATCGCGGGATTCTGCTGCACAACATGCAAATCTACGGAAAGGAGAGGATCTGATGGAGATTGAGAAGGTTTGGGCAAGGGAGGTGCTCGACTCCAGGGGAAACCCCACGGTCGAGGCCGAGGTTACAGTCAAAGGACACAGGATCACAGCCATTGCGCCGTCGGGCGCGTCCACCGGAACGTGGGAGGCCCACGAGCTCAGGGACGGAGGCGACAGGTACGGCGGAAAGGGTGTTCAGAAGGCAGTGGAGAACGTCCGCACGGAGATCGCCAAGAGGATCACTGGGATGGACCCCACCGACCAGAAGGGCGTCGACTACGCGATGATCGAGCTCGACGGAACCGAGAACAAGACCAGACTCGGCGGTAACGCCATGGTGGCCGTCTCCCTCGCAGTGGCAAGGGCGGGCGCCCTGGCCGAGGGGGTCCCGGTGTACGAGCACGTCGGCAACGACCATGTGACGTTGCCAGTCCCCATGCTGAACATCATCAACGGCGGTAAACACGCCGGAGGCAATCTCAGGATCCAGGAGTGCATGATCATCCCCGCGGGAGCAAAGACGTTCTCCGACTGCCTCAGGATGTCCTCCGAGGTCTACATGCATCTCAAATCCATCCTGAAGTCCAAGTACGGCGTAGGAGCTATAAACATCGGTGACGAGGGAGGGTTCGCACCCCCGCTGGACACCGTGGACGAGGCGCTGTCCACCATCGTTTCCGCGATATCGGACGCGGGATATGTGCCCGGGAAGGATGTCTACCTGGCCATCGACGCCGCGTCGTCGGAGTTCTACAGCAACGGCGTCTACGATGTGGACGATATGAAGCTGACAGCCGGCGAGCTCGCAGACCACTATGTGGAGCTCACGAAGACGCATCCGCTTATCAGCATCGAAGATCCGTTCTTCGAGGACGATTTCGCGACCACCGCCGAGCTGACTAAGAAAGTCGGTGCGCATGTTCAGATCGTGGGTGACGACCTGTTCGTCACCAACAGTAAGCGTCTCAGGCGCGGAATCGACGAGGGTGCCGCCAACGCGCTGCTCCTGAAGGTCAACCAGATTGGAACCATCACCGAAGCCGGAGAGGCGGCCCAGATGAGTTTCGACAACGGCTACAACGTAGTCGTGTCCCACAGGTCCGGGGAGTCAGAGGACACGACCATCGCCGACCTGTCCGTCGGATGGGGATCGGGCGAGATCAAGACCGGCGCCCCCGCCCGTGGCGAGAGGACGGCCAAGTACAACCGTCTGCTCAGGATCGAGGAGGACCTCGGATCCAAGGCCAGGTTCCCCGGCGTATCCAAGTTCAGGCTCTGAGCCTATCAAACGGGCCCTCGGGCCCCTTTTTTTCTTGTTTTCTACTGTTTGTGCAGAAATCCAGCGGTTTTCCGTCTTTAACCTCAGTGAACACTCGAAATTATTCATATATAAAGTTAACCCTGTCTGAAATGTTAGGAACATAGGACTCAACATCGTTAAGCATGGATATTTTTTCCAGTCTCAGAACCTTCGTGCCAAGGCTTATATTGGGATTGTAGCATAGGGCATAATACACCTCTACGGAGTCTATGGATGGGATTGGAGGCTCCTGAAAGACGTGTGATCTCGGGGGAGAGAATTGATCGACGAAGACGATTGCTACAGCGGCAGCTACGCGTCATGCAACAAAAATCTGCGCACGCTGGACAGAATCAGTGGAAATGCAACCATGAGTGTATACTGCGAGTGCGGCCGCATCGTCATACTTGATCGTGCAGAGATGAAACTCAGGCTCAGTCTGGGAAAGGAACTCGAGTGTATGTCTTGCAGAAATGCAAGGATATCCCGCGATATCGACGCTCTCAACGATCACTTCAACGGAATCGAGGAAGTCGACTCGGAACTCTTCTGAATACCCTCGATTTATATACAATCTAAAAAAGTTAAAGGGTAACACGATTGATAAATTCGTGTTACTATAAATAGGCCTTTTAAAGACCGGGAACGCTGGGTCATTCGGAGACGGTCTCGGTCTTGTCCGCATCCGACTTCTCGGATTTCTTGGTCTTGGAGGACTTCTTCCTTCCGGGGCAGTCCGGGTTGATGCACTCCTCGGTGTTGCCGATGCTGATCATCGGTGCCTTGCAAATGGTGCACTGCCTTCCAGCGTAGGAGATGCTGCCCCTCGGCCTGAGCGGATAGGTCTGAGTGCAGGCCGGCCATTCGGAGCATCCCGCGAACCTCTTGCCTGCCTTGGAGTACATGATCCTGAGTCTTCCATTCTCGCATGTTGGGCAGGGTCCGAGGTCGTTTTTCTCGGTGTTGCTTGGGCACTTGGGGTCGATGCACTGCAGAGACGGGGGGTTGCCTTTTCTAATGATCCTGAGCTGCGGGAGCCCGCACACGGGGCAAGTCGTTTCCACTGTCTGTATGAGAGCCCCCCTGGGAACAGGGTATGCGCGCTTGCATTCAGGGTATCCGTCGCATCCGATGAAGTTCCCGTTCTTGGACCTCTTGATAGTCATGTTGTTCCCGCAGGACGGGCAGATCCCGATGTGCTGCTGGGAGCGGAGGGCGGCCTTTATCTCGGAACCTATCTCCTCGGAGTCTTCCGAGATCTTCTGGGCGACTTCGTGGAGCATGTCCTGGGACTCGGTGACGACCGAGTCGAGTGTGCGCTCCCCGTCCATGATCTTGAGCATGTCCGACTCCAGTTTGGCCGTCATGTCCGGCTCCGTGATGCCACCGCCGTGGTTCTCCAGAGCCTTGGTGAGCGCGATTCCGCTGGGGGTGGGTATCATGTAGTTGCCCTGAACGTAGTTCCTCGAGTAGAGCTTCCCGATGATGTCGTGTCTGGTGGATTTGGTCCCCAGCTGCAGCCTGTCCATCTCCTGGATGAGCGAACCCTGGTTGTATCTGTAGGGTGGCTTCGTCTCGGATTCGACGATCCCCATGGACCTGATGTCGACCCTGTCGCCGACGTTCAGGACCGGGAGCTTGCTGTCGTTGGACTTGAGGTACTTGCCGTAGTACTTCTTCCAGCCCTTCTTCTTGAGGACGTAGCCCTCGGCGTTGAAGTTCTCCCCTCCCACGTCGATGACGCAGTTGGTGACCTCGGACTCGGCGTTGGGAGCGACCGTCGCCAGGAACCTCCTGACGATGAGCTCGTAGAGCTTCCATTTGTCCCCCTTCATCTTGTCGGCAGATGCGCCAGCGGTCGGATATATGGGGGGATGGTCCGTGGTCCTCCTCTTGCCTTTCGAGGGGATGATCTTCTCCTGAGCGAGGATCTCCTCTGCTTCCGACTTGAAATCCCCGTCCTTGAGCTTCTCGAGCACTGACCTCAGGTTGAGCGTCTTCGGATACTCGGTGTTCTCGGTACGGGGATACGAGATGTATCCTCCTGTGTACAGGTCCTCCGCCAGCTTCATTGCCGTGGTGGGGGGTATGCCGATCTTGTTGGCCTCCACCTGCATCTGGGTGGTGTCAAACGGGGCTGGCCTGTACTCTTCCTTCGGGGTGACCTCGAACGATTTAACGATCCCTTCCTTGTAATCAGTCACCACGGAAAGGATGGCCTCGGCCTCGTCTTTGTCCCAGAACGGATTGGACTCGTGGGAGCCCTTGAACGCGAGTATGCCGAACTTGCCGACAATCTCCCAGTAGGGCTTCGGTACGAAGCTCTCGATCTCCTCGTGCCTGTCGACAAGGAGCTTTAGCGTGGGGCTCTGGACCCTTCCGACGGACATGAAGTTCTTACCGACCTGGCCAGAGGACAGGGATATCAGCCTCGTCAGGACCGCTCCCCAAGCGAGGTCGATGATCTGTCTCGCTTCCGCGGCATCGGCGAGCTTCTTGTCCGGGTCCGCGAGGTTCTTGAACGCGTTCTCGACCTCCCCTTTTGTGAGGGCGCTGAATTTTGCCCTGCGGACGATGTCCATGTCGGCTCCCGCCTCGCGGACGGTCTCCATGCCGATGAGCTCTCCCTCCCTGTCGTAGTCGGTCGCGATTATGATCTCGTCGGCCTTCGCCGCGAGGTCCTTTATCATGTTGAGGATGGACTTCACCCTGACGGTCTTGACCTGCGGGGCGTAGACGAGGTCGACCGGGGACGTGCCGTTCCAGTCGTTGTACTCCTTCGGGTAGTCCAGTTCGATGATGTGTCCTCTGAGGCTCACGACATCGTAGTCGTCGCCTCCGGACTCGAACGATATCACCGTCACGCCGCCAGACGTCGTGGAATGGGATTTTCCGTCCGACAGAATGGTGGAGATCCTCCTAGCGGCATTCGCCTTCTCGGTGATAATCAGCTTTCTCATCGTGCGGCTGGACGTCCTCAGAGTTATATAACATTGATTGTGGCACGCTCAACTTCCTTTTCTTTTTATTTTGGAGAACAACAGGCCAATGTAACAGCACGAACGATATTGGCATATACATCCAACTCATACTTGCCCTCATGGAGACGGTCTTGGATTTCCGTGGGACAGTCCGTCCGGTCTGGGAGCGCAATCTGGTCGAGAGCCTGTCGTCGAGGGAGGGGGTACACCGCGTTGAGCCCCTGGACGAGACGACGGTGATGAGGCTGGTGGATGCGGAGCGGTCGATATCCCAGGTCTCAGGGGGTTTGAGGCTGGAGAACAGGGGCATGCTGGACTGCGCCGGCATGGACAGATGCTTCGTGATGTTCTGCGATTCTTCGTTCCCAAGGCCCGATGAGGTGACGATGGAGATGGTCGACGACTCCGGCGTCGTGATCGGTCACGATGTTCCGCCCTGCCTGAGAATGGATTTCGAAGGGCGCAATGACGTGATCTGGATGGCAGACGGGTTCGTGATCTATCCCAACAGGGTGGGGGCAGGAGACGTCAGGCTGGTCATGCTCTCCACCCAGTTCGAAGTCCCTGAGCCTCTCGAGGCCAGGACGTTCTACCCGTCGCTGACGTCAGCCCGCATGCTGAGCGACGGGTTCGGCGTCGGGGGAGAGGACATCGCGTCAGTGGTCCTGGGCGTCAACGGCCTGTCTCTGTCTCAGTTCCTGTGACCGATGTGATGCAGGTTGCCCGAAGAGGGGGCGGCCATGGTCAGTCTGCCCCTGAGGACGCCCTTGATGGACGTGACCTCGTTGGCGAACGCTTTGAGGTCACCGAGTCTGCCCTCGCATATCAGGATCTCCATGCATTTGTCATGGTCCAGATGGATGTGAACGGATGTGTTGACCAGGGACTGGTGGTCGTGCTGCATGTCCGTGAGTTTGTCGCCCACCGAGCTCATGGTGTGGTCGTATACCATCACGATGGTCCCGACCATCCACTCGTCCTCGTTCTTCCACTCGTTCTCCGCCAGGGAGTCGCGCACGAGGTCGCGGATTGCTTCCGATCTGCTCACGTACCCTTTCTTAGAAATAGACTCGTCGAAGGCCTTCAGGAGCTCCGGCTCCAGGGATACTCCGATGCGTGTCACTCCGTCCATGCCAGTGTAATCGGGTAGGCGATATTAACACTTTACACAGAGAACGTGCGCGTTGAGCGCGCACGAGGTACTTTCATCATGTATGAGAAACGCAGAATGGAAGCCGATTCACGAAGCACCTTGCCGTCCCGTCGGCAGATGTCGGAATAACTCTATTGTCGGGATGTTCGTCACGGCAGATCCGCATTCCCCAGTCGTTCCAGGCCTTCATGATACGAGCATCTGGCCGGATGAATGTTTTAAACCTCGGCATCGATACCGCTTTTATGTCGGCCGATATCGAGAATCTCGAGCGCGCAATCGTATCCGCTATCAGGAACGGAGTGGAGGACCAGGATGTCGCTGTGGCGTTCTCCGGTGGTCTCGATTCCGGACTCGTCGCGGCCATCGCCAAGGACTACGCAAGGTCAGTCACGCTCTACACCTCTGGAAAGGACCAGTCATACGACGTCGTCATGGCACAGGACATGTCCGAGAGGCTCGGACTCCCGTGGCTCCACATTCCCATCACCAAGGACAACATCGAGCAGAGGCTCAAGGAGATGATCTCCATCACCAGGACCTCCAGCCCTCTCACGCTCTCCTTCGAGCTCCCGCTGTTCTTCGTCTGCAAGACCGTCCATGAGAAGTACATCCTGGGCGGACAGGGATCCGACGAGCTGTTCTACGGATACAACAAGTACGTCGGCATGCCGGACGACGAACTCGTCAGGACCAGGAAGACCGATTTGGGAAAGCTCATCACCCAGACAATCCCCCACGAGACCATCGTGGCGGACCACTTCGGCAAGAAGATCCTATACCCCTACATGGACCCGATAGTGACCATGCAGGTCAACGCGATGGACCTCAAGGACCTGAAGCCCATGGACGCCGATTCCAGGAAGCTGGTTCTCAGGCAGGTCGCCAGGAACCTCGGTTATCC
This sequence comes from Candidatus Methanomethylophilaceae archaeon, assembly GCA_944321985.1. Classification (GTDB taxonomy): domain Archaea; phylum Thermoplasmatota; class Thermoplasmata; order Methanomassiliicoccales; family Methanomethylophilaceae; genus Methanoprimaticola. Next base: position 15,051 of record CALUNK010000013.1, on the reverse strand, counting down.
CTTCATCGCCGAGAAGAGGAAGAAGGCAGCCCAGTACGGGTCCGGAACCATGGACCTCGTGAGGGAGGTTGCCAAGGACAAGGGAATGACCTACCCCGAGCTGGTAGACTCGATTTACAAGGAACTCTTCGAGTGAACGCTTTCCATGAGGATGCGGGCGGGATCCAGGTCCGTGAGCGAGTGAAGCATCCTGGTTCCCACCACGTCCTCCACCTCGTTCAGGTAGACGCAGCCGTCACCGAACGTGAAATCCACCCCGACGAACGTCGGGGCGAGTCTTCCTACGATCTTCTGGACAATCCCGATGCATTCCTCGGGCGGTTCGCAAAGCTCCGCTTTGCCGCCGAGGCTGTAGTTCGCCCGGAAGTCGGTGTCGGACGAACGCAGTACGCAGGCGACGATCTCCCCGTCCAGGACGTACGCGCGCATGTCTCTCCCGAGGACCGGGGCAACCTCCTGGACAAGGGGGTCGACCAGCCGCCCGCACAGGAGGTCCAGCTCGTCGATGCCGTCCGCCATGAACACCTGGCCGCCGCCGTGTCCGGAGCGGGACTTCACGATCCACGGCGGTCCGGGAGGGAGGTCACCGCCAGGCTGGGAGCATTCCAGGTACGGGATCCCCAGCGACTCCGCCATCTTGTACGTCTCTAGCTTGTCGTTGCAGATTCTGCATACTTCGGAACCGTTAGCGACTAGCGCGCCCTCCGATTCCAGCCTGCGGGACAGCTTCCAATCCCTTTGACGGGAGACGACCGCATCCGGAACGTCCTTCGGCAGGGAGTCGGTGGTGACGATGGAGGTTTCCATCCCCAGCGATTCGCCGTACTGACGCAGCCTCTCCGCGAAGAAGACGTTCTTCGCCAGGTCCACGGTGTCGTAAAGGATCCAGCATCTCAAGGGATCACCAGACGAGCTTCTTGATGTGATCCAGGATGTCGTAGGAGACATCCCGCCCGGTGCATTCGTAAAGGTTCTTGATGTGGGCGTTGGAGTTCACCTCACAGACCTTCGGGCCCTCCCTGGTGCGGATGATGTCCACCCCGCAGAAGTCGGCACCGACGGCACCGGCAGCGGCTATCGCGAGGTCCCGTTCCTCCCGGGTCGGTACGTAGGGAATCATCCTGCCCCCTATGGTGCAGTTGGACCTGAAGTCCCCGGGAGGCCCGTGTCTGAGGACGGACGCCACAACCTCGTTGCCCACGACCTCCAGGCGGATGTCGGAGGACGAGCATTCGATGTATCTCTGGAGGATCCGGGGGACGTACGGCCCCTCGAACAGCTTCTTGAGGGACCGGAGATCCCTCGCCATGCGGACCTGCATGCCGAACGACCCGTAGCAATCCTTGACGACCATCGGGAATCCGAGTCTGTCGGCCGCCTCGTCAAGAAAGTCCAGGTCGGGGTACTCCCCGAAGCACATCGGGCACACCAGCGTCTCTATGGAAGGGATCAGGCGGTCGGCCAGAGCGATGTGGGTCATCGCCTTGTCGTCGCATATTTCGATGCAACGGGGGGAGTTGAAAACGGGGTAACCGCAAATCTGCAGGTTGCGGGCAAGGCGGACATCCTTGTCCCAGAATATGACGAAGTCGTCCTTCCCCAGCATCTCGTCGACCTCGGTGACGGCTCCGACGGCGAACACCAGGTCCGCGTTGGTGACGCACCTCAGGCTTATGCCGAGTCTCTCCGCCGCTGTGCTGAACATCTGCGCCGGCTCGGAGAATTTTGGGTCGCGGAGGTAGGCGTTGGAAACGAAGACTCCGTTCATGGCTGTCCTATCGCCGATACATTTTAAAGAGTGTCGCACATGGGTCTGGACGGAGATCATTTTGGACCCATACGGGAACTTGGGATGGTTCGACGGGCTCACCAGGAGGGGAGTCAAGCCGGGCTTGGAGAACACTGAGGAGCTTCTGAGACGCATCGGCGACCCCCGCGAGGGCATGAGGTACGTCCATGTGGCGGGGACCGACGGCAAAGGCTCGGTCTGCGCCATGGTGGAGTCCGTCCTCAAGGCATCGGGGATCCGCGTGGGGGCGTTCACATCGCCCCACATCATGAGGGTCAACGAGTGCATCCGCATCGATGGGGAGGAGATATCCGACGCGGATCTGGACCAGCTCATAGGCATGGTCAGGCCACATGTAGAAGCCATGTCCGCCGAAGGCAAGGAGTGCACGAACTTCGAGGTGCTCACGGTCCTTGCCCTGGAGTACTTCTCGCTCATCTCCGCCGACATCGCCGTAATCGAGGTCGGCATGGGCGGCAGGCTCGACAGCACCAACGTGATCACGCCCGATGTGTCGGTCATCAACAACATAGGCATGGAGCACACCGAGTTCCTTGGCGACACGATACAGAAGATCGCTCTGGAGAAGGCCGGGATAATGAAGCCCGGTGTTCCTTGCGTCACGATGAACCCCGACGAGGTCTTCGAGGTTCTGGAGAAGCATGCCGCGGAAGTGGGATGTCCGCTGATACGCGTTCGGCAGACGGACGTCGAGGTCATGGCCAGCTGGCCGGACTGCGTCGACATGGTGTACAGGGGCGAGAGCTACACGGTCGCCCTCCCGGGAAGACATCAGGCGAGGAACGCGTCTCTGGCGATAGAGGCGGTTATGGCCCTGCCGGAGTTCGACGGGCAGATATCCGAACATCTTTCGGAGGGACTGGAGACCGTGTCGTGGCCGTGCAGGATGCAGAAGCTCCTGGCGGAGCCGATCATACTCGATGTGACGCACACCAAGAACGGTGCGAGGTGCCTCCACTCGGACGTCTCCGAGATCTACGGCAAGGTGGCCCTGGTCCTGGCTATGCTGAACGACAAGGACATCGACGGCGTCTCCAGGGAGCTCGCCCCGATAGCCGAGAGGGTGTACGTGGCCGCCCCCGGGTCGCCGAGGGCAGCGTCGCCCGAGAAGGTCGCCGAGACGATGTCCAGGTATCACGAGGTGGACGGGGTGTTCCCCACCGTGGAGGCCGCCCTCGATGCCGCGTTGGAGGAGAGGGACGACCTCAATGTGCTCGTCACCGGGTCGTTCCGCACTGCGGAGGATGCGTTGAGATGGCTTCAGAGCAGATATGCGAGATCCTGAACATAATGTCGAAGGACTACGACCATGGCGTGTATCCGGGGAGGAACTCCGAGGGACTCAACCCCGAATGGCCCTGCGACCCGTTCCATGTCCTCATCGCGACGATCCTGTCGCAGAGGACCAGGGATGACAACACCAGGAAGGCATCGGATGCTCTGTTCCACAGGTACGACTCCGTCGACGAGATTGCGGAAGCCGACCCCGACGAGATCGCCGAGCTGGTCCGTCCAGCCGGATTCCCGAAGCAGAAGGGGGAGGCCATCGTGGAATGCTGCAGGATACTCAGGGACGAGTACGGGGGCAAGGTCCCGGAGGAGACGGAGGAGCTCGTCAAGCTTCCGATGGTCGGCAGGAAGACGGCAGCATGCGTGAGGTCCTACGCTATGTGCATTCCGTCCGTCTGCGTGGACACACACGTACACAGGATATCCAATCTTATGGGCCTCGTGGACACGAAGACCCCCGAGCAGACGGAGTTCGCGCTCATGGACATCACCCCCCGCGAGAGGTGGTCGGACATCAACAGGTATTTCGTGAGGCACGGGCAGGTCACCTGCCAGCCCAACCACCCCCACTGCGAGAGGTGCCACGTAACACAGTTCTGCAACTATTATGCCAATAACCGCTGTTAAAAAGTAATAGGTTTAAACTATTCAGCGGATACCTGCGCGATGCATGAAGTGTCGGTAGTGACGAGCCTCGTGGATGCTGTTATCGCGGAGCTCCAGAAGTACAACGTCATCAAGGTCAACAGCGTCACCGTGGTGATAGGCGACCTCACCAACCTCGGCGAGGAGCAGATGAGCTTCGCATACGAGATCGTCACCCAGGGCACAATCCTGGAGGGCTCCGAGTTCATCGTGGAGCACGAGCCAATAGAGCTCGAGTGCTGGGACTGCGGGTACAAGGGACCCGCGAAGGTGCTGACCGACCCCGATTTCGACACCCATTCCATACCTATCCTCGCATGCCCCGAGTGCGGCGGCAAGGTCACGGTCACGAGCGGGCAGTCCTGCATGGTGAAATGCATGGATATCGAGGAGGCTGATTGATGTTCAAATACAGGGACGAGCAGACGGCGAAGAAGATTCTCGAGCGTATCGGTGAGATGAACCTGGATGTCAGGTTCATGCACATCTGCGGGACACACCAGGACACCATCGTGCGCTTCGGTCTCGAGGAGATGCTCGAGGATGTGGGCGTGCACATCGCCCAGGGTCCCGGGTGCCCCGTGTGCGTCACCACCAGCAGGGAGGTCGCCGAGGCCATCACGCTCGCCAGGAACGGAGTGACGGTCACCGCGTTCGGCGACATGATGAGGGTCCCGACCACAGCCGGGTCGCTCTTCGACGCCAAGGCCGACGGTGCTGACGTCAGGATCGTCTACTCCATCGACGACGCCGTCCAGATGGCCCGTGAACAGCCGGATAAGCCCCTGGTGTTCGTCGGGGTGGGTTTTGAGACGACCGCTCCGTCAACCGCAGTCCCGCTTCACAAGGACGACTGTCCGGAGAACTTCAGTGTGTACAGCTGCCACAGGATCTGCCCTCCGATCATCCAGGCGCTATTCGACCTGGGCGAGAACAGGATCGACGGGTTCATCATGCCCGGCCATGTCGCGGTCATCACCGGGACAAAGATGTTCGAGCCGGTGTCCGAGGTTCACAAAGTCCCTCAGGTCGTCGCAGGCTTCGAGCCTCTGGATGTCCTCATGTCCTGCTACATGCTCTGCAGGCAGATCAAGGAGGGCAGGCACGAGGTCGAGAACGAGTACACGAGGCTGGTCAGGTCGGAGGGCAATCCCACCGCGCTGAAGCTTATGTGGGACACATTCGAGCCCGTCGACCGTTCCTGGAGGGGTTTCCCCGTAATCCCCAAGAGTGCTCTCGCGCTGAAGCCCGAGTTCCAGGACCACGATGCAACCAAGGTGCACGAGGACATCCTCAGGCTAACGCCGGAGGTGGATGTGGAGGCCAGGGGTTGCAGGTGCGGGGACGTCCTAAGGGGGCTCATCAAGTCGGAGCAGTGCCCGATGTTCGGCAAGGTCTGCAAACCGATGAACCCCATGGGGCCCTGCATGGTCTCCGCGGAAGGCAACTGCAGCATCGCATACAGGCTGGGACCCAAGAGGTACTGACATGACCAAGATCTACGCAGAGACCAAACTGATGAAGAGGGTGCTGATCGTCACCAACGACTCCACTGTCTTCCTCGTCAAGAACCGCATCGCCACCGCTTTCGAGTTGTTCGGCGGCAGGGTGACCGAGGTCAAGAACCTGGTCAAGCGTCTGGACACGGCCGTGGACGACAAGGGGATGAAGCTGTGCGACGTGTCGTTTGGCGTGATAACCACCAAGTACGGGTTCGTCCCCGGGAACTACCAGATCATGGAGTACCCAAACGTCATGTCCAACAGGGAGGAGTACCTCCAGGCGGACCTGGACAAGAACTTCGTCTCTCAGACCTCGTTCATGACCAGGCCATTCGACAAGGTCATCATGTGCGTTCCCAAGGACATATTTTCTATGTTTCTGGAAGCGAACGAGATCGAGAACGGCAAGGTCATCGCCGTCACCAGTCCGGAGTTCAGGGAGGAGTGCGAGAAGCGCGGATGGACCTTCCTGGAGAGGAAGGGCGCCAGGGTGGGGGATGACAACGCCGACGAGATCGAGAGGCTCGTCAGGGAACTGTGCGCCTGAGGGCGTTCAGCTCATCCTTCTTCTCCTTCGAGACGCGCCTGGACTCCCTGATCTTCTGTATGGACTTGTTGTGGGTCCAGGCCTCCATCCTGTTGGAGCGGATCAGCTCCTCGGTCATCTCTGGGAAATGGACGTACACCACGGATACCGCCCACGCGGCCCCCATCCTGTAGTAGTACCCGGGGTTGTCGTGCGTCGCGATGTCCTCCAGCAGTAGGTCGCAGTGCCTCTCGTCTTTGAAGTGCGACATCCTGGCCACCAGCGAGACCCTCATCTTGTACTCCTCATCCGAGTCGATGAGGGATGAGAAGTAGTTCCAGGCCTCTTCCGACTCGTCCTTCCCGAACCTCCAGGAGCTGCAGAATACGTCGCACGTGGCCCAGTTGTCCACGTACCTCAGGAAGTCCTCGGTCAGGCGGATCCTCTCGACCGCGGAGACGGGTGCTGTGGCGATGACGACGCCTCTGAGCACCTCTTCCTCGAAGCTCTCTGGTTCGCCGTCCAGGACCTGTCTCCAGTCGTCTCTGACGATCCGTCCGGCTATGTCCCTGATCGTGGGCACGCGGACGCCTATGACGCCCTCCTTGCCGGGCGTTAGCTTGGAGTTGAACTCGGCCAGTCCCGGCTCCGCCGCTTCGCGGAGCATGCCGCGGAAGTCTAGGGTCAAACGTTCTCCCTCTCGAAGTCCAGGAGCCTTTTCTTCATGCTGGAGCCTCCCGCGTAGCTGCCGATGCCTCCTGTTGACGGGACCACCCTGTGGCAGGGGATGACGATCGGGATGGGGTTCTCGGCGCATGCCGTGCCAACGGCGCGATACGCCCTGGGCGATCCGATCGCCTCGGCAATCTGTGCATAGGTGCGTGTCTCGCTGTACGGGATGTCCTGCAGGGCATCCAGGACGGACACCCTGAACTCCGACCCGTCGTATGACAGTGGGAGTTCGAACCTCTTCCTCTTGCCAGAGAAGTACTGGTTAAGCTGGTCCGCCGCCTCCAGCAGTATGTCGGTCTCCCCCTCGTCCATGCAGGGGAGGTTGCTGTTCGGGAGGTACACGCCTGTCACGTTTCCCTCGCCGTCCTCCGTGATGCTCACGGTTCCGATGAGGGTTATGCAGGAGAGGATACACGGGCCATGCATAGAGACCAGAATGGGGTTACATATGTATTATTTTGGAGGTAATCTATGTCCAGTCAAGCATCCATCATCATGTTTCTTTATCAGTTAGCCCTTGGCGGCGGTGATGATAATCTGCGCCAGCCGTCGCACCGACATCCCAGCGTTCCACTCCGAATGGATGATGAACAGGCTGAGGGCAGGCTATGCGCTGGTTCGCAACCCGGTCTCCAGGACGACGATCCACCGCGTGGACCTGACCAGGCGCAACGTGGATTGCATCATATTCATGACAAAGGATCCGAGGCCGATGGTCCCGCACATGAGGGAGATGGCCTCGATGGGGCACATGACTGTGTTCCAGGTAACCATCACGCCATACGGGAGGGACATCGAGCCGGGTGTTCCGTTCAAGGCGGACATCAGCGACGCCTGCGAGGAGATCGCCGGAAGGATAGGCAGGGACAGGATGGTCTGGAGGTACGACCCCGTGATTCTCAACCCCAGGATTTCTCTGGAGTACCACCGCAGGAAGTTCGACATGATGTGCCGCGAGGCCTCAAGGTGGACCGACCGCTGTGTGTTTAGTTTCGTGGACATCTACAGGAAGCTGTTCCGTCTCAAGGAGGAGGGCGTTCTCCACACAGTCTTCCCGAAGGAGATGGACGCCTTCGCGGAGATGGCTTCGAGGACCGCGGAGGAGTACGGGATCACACTGTCCTGCTGCTGCGGAACCAGGGACCTCTCGAAGTTCGGCATCGAGCCCAGAGGGTGTGTGGACAGGGAGATGATGCGCTCCCTGAACATCCCCTACGAGACGCAGTCGGTCCCGGTGCGCAAAGGGTGCAGGTGTGTGAGGAGCATCGACATCGGGGAGTACGACACATGCGGCCACGGATGCGTGTACTGCTATGCCGGTCACAGGGATTCCGATCCGACGAGGAGGCGTCTGTATTCGGACGACACCGAGCTGATGTGGGGCGCGGTTATGCCCAGGGACAGGGTGGTCGACCTGCGGGGACGCGGCGTCGGTCGCGTGGATGATTTTATATGAGCAGCATAATCGCCGGGTCATGGATCCGCTGAGCCTCCTACTCATCGCCGTGGGTCTGGCCATGGACGCCTTCGTGGTGTCCATCTGCAAGGGCCTGGCTATGAAGAAGCCCAGTCTCAAATCGGTCCTGATAATCGGTCTTTGGTTCGGCTTCTTCCAAGCTCTGATGCCCATCATAGGGTACTACCTCGGAAGCTCGTTCTACGATTACATAGCGGACTACGACCATTGGATCGCGTTCATACTCCTGGCGGTAATCGGCGTTAACATGATTCGCGAGGCCCTCTCCGACGAGGAGGAGGACGTTGACGACAGCATCGGCTTCAGGACCATGCTGGTCCTGGCTATAGCCACCAGCATCGACGCGCTGGCGGTGGGCATATCGTTGGCCATGACCGGCGACGACATCCTGACATCGGCCGTGCTGATCGGTGTGGTGACGTTCCTGATCTCCGTTGTCGGAGTGAAGATAGGCAGTGTTTTCGGGGACAGGTTCGGCAAGAAGGCGGAGCTTGTCGGCGGAACTATCCTGATAATCATCGGGGCGAGGATTTTACTCGAGCACCTGGGGTTCATCTGAGGCCTGGGCCTCGTCATCGTCCAGCAGGAGGCATTTCCTGACATAGCCGTCGATGGCGGCTTCCACATCGATGGACGCGTCGTCTGAGGATTTCCTGGAAAGCAGCTTTCCGAAGACGCCCTCCTCACGGGGGATCAGGGCGTCCAGGCGCTCCTCCATCATTCCGAGGGACACGTCGTCCCAGAGTCCGTGGATCCTGCGCATGTCGTCCTCGGTCATGCTGCCGGTGTAGGCCCTGAGCCTCTCAGCGATGAGCTCGTACACGTGGGCGTCTTCCATGTCGTCCTCCTCGTAGGTTTCACTGTCGTAACCTGTTGCGGCCAGGTATCCGTCGATGATGCGTGGCAGGCACCAGAAGTTGCGGTGGTACGCGACGACCCTGCGGAACAGCTCCGGTACGATCTCGTTGAAACTCTCGTTTCCACTGGCATCGTTCCTGCCCAGGATTTTCCTGTACTCCATGTAGATGTTGTAGTAGAAGAACGCCTTGCAGGATTCGTTTGTGTTCGTATGGATCTCATCGCAGAGTTTGTCGATGTACTTCAGAGGGTGGAACTCTACGAACTCCTCCTCCTTGTTGAAGATCATCTTGGAGATGCAGCACGTCATGAGGCAGACGTAGGCGTCTATGTTTGTGTAGACAGACAGGAGCTCGAGCCCCCTCTTCCAGTCGTTGAACGCCTTTCCGTCCTCCCCCAGATGGGCGTAGACCGCGCCTCTGAGAAAGAACGCATCGAAATCTGTCTCCTCCGAGGCCTTGAGAATGTCGTCCGCGAGTGCCAGGGCCTTCCGGGGATTGTCGTCCTCGAGGGAGTCGAGCGCTTCCCTGAACGTGTCCTCCAGCTCTCCGGGACGGATGAAGTGGCGGATGCTCTCGCGGTCTGTGTAGATGCTCTTCCCGCATCCCTTGCAGAGATACCTCGACTCGTCGCTCGAATCGATGTCTCCGCCACAGTACGGGCAGAACATCAGTGCGAAATCCATGAACCTTCATTCCCCAGAGGGTATTTTAGGATTACCAATGCAAATCGCCGAGAATCGGGAGCAAATTACGATCATCTGGCACATTGATGCTAACGCGCTTGGTGCGGTCGTCGGCGTTTACCCGGGCCATCACCATGAACCGGGCCCGGCGGATTGCATTACTGTACGGTGGCACATCTCCAAGTCGGAAGCCCACATCCTATCTGTGAGGCATAAGGCTAGGTGCATAGTCTGGTGAAAAGTGTTCATGAGAGCCATGGTTGTGGATCCCTCATGTCCCTCGCCGAGCGGTGCTGAGGGCGCTTACAGCCTCACTCAGAGTCTGGGTCATGGTTAACAACATCGGATTCAGGCCGCATACAGCTGCCTGTTGTGAGGGTCTGCGGCTTCTTTCGGATCCAGCGTGTTGTTCCCGATTCCCCAGTATCGGTGTGGAGACGAGCCGGCGACTGAGGCATCTTGTCGGTGCCCGTCATCGTCATCGGATTCATAACCGTGGTTCCTGGTTCGTCAGGCGTGCATGATCCAGAGACCAGGAGGGATACGGTTGGGGTGAGTATGCGTCTCCAAGAGCACGGGTACATCTGGCTGCTGGAGGCATTGTCTCTCCTGATTATGACGACACTGTTGCCCCTGTCGCTGATATTGTATGTCGTATCGAAGGTTGCGTACGGTGACGTCAGATATCGTTCGAATCGCGGGAGCACGCCAGACGCTTACAACTATTGCTCTTTCTGCAATTCAGAACACTGCAGAGAATCAGTCGGGAGGGTTGCCTTTCCGGTCGGATCTGTCAACTTTCCCTATGCTCTGGGCGAACGACGCGGCATCGTCCCAGACATGTTCATGATCGATTTGCTTTTCTTCGACGGTCGTGACATCGTCCATGATGTCGCGAATCTGTTTGAGCAGGCGGGCGATCTCCAATCCTTTTGAAGTGAGCGATACCCATTTCGTGTTGTAGGAGAACGTGTCGTTGTAGGTCTCGACCAGGCCAGCCTCCTCCAGGCGTTCCAATCTGCCTATCATGGAAGATGACTTCGAAACGCTTCTCAGAAGCTCGGTCTTCATCATGCTGCCGGATTCCAGAAGTCTGATGAGGATGTCATGGCTATATCTCTCCTCAAGCGGATTCTCGTGAGAGACAGCTCTGACCATGTCTTTGAGAGTGTGTGTTCGTATCTAATAGAGTTATTACCGATTTTCGATTCTCGAATATTAATAATCGATGAAGTCACTATTTTCAACACTTGAGGTGCTAGACAATTTCCGAATCCCCGTCATGGACGCTGATTCCAAGGGGCTATGAGAACATACTTGCTGGGGATGAGTGGGCCCGCCCGGATGCGTTTTCCGCTCAGACAATCTGGACGGTTCATTTTTGGGCTCTAATGACGAAGTGCGCGACTACGCCAATAAGTTTCTCAAGATAAACAAGGAGGTCAGCACTTGACCTCTCTTGGATTATTTCGTGATTGCGGCAGATTCTGGGGATGTCGATAACATGAACACCGAAGCTCAGAGCATCGCTGAATCAAGGATAAGAACACCTTTTCCGATTTCCGGTGAAAGGACAAAAGGAGGTGAGAAAAGAATGGCGAGCGAATGGGAAGAGTTGGAGTCCTGGTCCAAGGAGGATCTGATCATCGAGCTGTTGAAGGAACGCAATCTCCGCAGACAGTCCAATCGTGCGATCAGATCCATAATAGATCTCGATTATCCGGAGGACCGCAGACTCCCTGTCTACGAAGACGATGGTACCGATGGGGAAGTCACCACAGATGAATGGGCGCGTAGGATCATCGCCCACGTGTGGAGGAATACCGACGATCCGGATTACTTCGATGTCGAGACCTGTCAGAAGTACGGTCTAGATTCGGATCAGTTTGACCGTGTTGGTTCTGAGATGGCCAAGGAGGGCCTTGTGAGGATTCCGGGGGTGTCTGACGATGTTTGACCGTTTTCACGGTCAGGATGCCGGTCGATTCAGAACTGATGAAGAGACTCGGAGAGTTCCTCGTCAAGCTCGGTACGGTTCTGGAGGATGTCGAGATTCCCCATAGGGAAGTCGACATGGATGATGTGAGGAGGAAGATGGAGAGATTCAGTGAGGTCGTCCAATGAATCCCTCTCATTCAATTTCATTCTTTGACCATTGTTTTTCAGACATCCACTGTCCCATTCATCACGGGACGCGCGGCGGAGCCCGCCGTCGTGCCTCGGCACAGGCGGCTACAGCCGCGGGGCCCGTGCGCAGGAGGCGAGACCATGTCCGAGTGCAACGAGGGCGTGGGCGTAGCCTCCGTGGGTCAAGACGAGCTCGCATACCGCATCACCAACATCGCGGAGCATTCGGTTGTCAGGTAAGTGCGTGAGCTGCCGTTTGAGAGCGCCGTGTATCCTGCCAATATGTATCATGGATTTGACAGTGAGAATGAGACAGCGAGGAGGGGTCTGATAACTCGGTCTGCTCTAGGACATGACCTCGATCGTCCCGTGTCCAGAGGGTGCGGCTTCATCAGGGAGAGGGGTTCGACCGGTGACGGAGGCATACGTTTCACGGCATGCTATGATAATCCGGAGCATTACGCCAGAGGAAGGAGATCCCACTGCTGGTCGCTCCACTGTCACAAGTGCATGAACGATACCGCACTGCGCATGGGCTCCCGTGTGGAGGGAGACTCGGCACACATCGCGTCCTTATGTAGAAGCAGGGAAGGGATCCAGGACCTCTCGGTCATTGGGTCGTGTCCCCCGAACAGGAGTTCGCGAAGATGTCGATGCAGACAATCAGCGGTTACGACAGCCTCCGCAGAAGCGTCGAGGGTACCCTGTGCGACTGCGGTGCCAAGGCCGGAGTCTTGGTCTTCCATCCTTGGAGACAGCAGACCGACCGTTGGGCTCTGTCACCGCACTTCCATTCGATCCTCTTCGGATTCATCGATACGGACAGGTTCAGGATCATGCATCCCGGATTGGTTATCAAGAAGGTCCACGCCAAAGAGGAGAACGAGTCCATCAGTCAGACCGCCGCGTATCTGATGACCCATGCTGGTCTCGGCATCGTCGAGAGGGACGCGTCCGAGGTCGATTACGACCTCAGGTTCATCTGCCACATGCTACCGGGTCTAGGGGATGACGGGGACTCCAGGGAAGGGTCGATGTTCAGGTTCACCGCAGACGACATCTCCGATAGGATGTCGGGCAGGGGAAAGATGGTCGGCGACATCTCCAGGATTGATTGGCTGTCTTTCGCGATGGATTCCCTGAGCTATCCGCTGAGGATGACGTACTTCGGTCTGGCGTCCAACAAGAGCATCTCACGGTCTCCGTGGAGAGGGAGTACCGCTCGCGCGTGTGCAGGGAATACGGTAGGCCGCTCAACGTTTACGGCGGTCTCTGCGACCATCAGGGGGAGCAGGCGAGGTTCATGTTCGAAAACACAATCCGCAGCTTCAGGGTGGACAGGGACCTCGTCAAAGGGGCCATAGAGGAACTGAGGGGTATGTCTGAGCATGGACAAATGAATCTGTCTGAGATATTCCCGAAGGTGGCCAGGATTGTCTCTCGGGACGAGATTTCGGCAATCGGTCGTAAGGAGGGGCCGACGGTGCAATGAGGGAATTATCAGTCGATTGTTGCAAATATAATAAACAGTCAGGTTAACATAGTTAAAGAAGAATCTTCGTTTGTTATGGACTGTATTACAACACTACGTATGACTGTGGACAATGATATGAAGGACCTTTTTGAAAAAGAATCCACTGGCCAACTATCAAGTGATGATTTTTTAAGAGTATGGACCGATTTGATATGTCTTCCTATGTACTGGTATGAAGATGTAATAGAATCTTCAGAACATACGAAAAACGGATATAATCGTGATCAGGCCGTTATATATGGATTATTGACAAGAATGTACAAAACCATGTGTTATGAAAGACGTATAACTTGTAAAAGGGTAAATTCTCGTCTTTTTGCATTCGTTTTCTCGCGTATGATCTTTGAAGATGCGATAAAAGTCTAGTACTACATCAAACATCCTGATGAAATCGATATTTACTGTAAATCTGGTCTTCGTGGAGATAAAGAATTATTGGAGCTTATAGACCGGAACCAATCCAATCGCACTGAAGAAATGAGTCAGAACTTTATCGAATGGGAGTCCGAACTGAAGGACAGAGCAGAAGAGAGATTAAGGAGTCAAGGCGTGGATGTGGGAGAGAAGTTGGCTAGGACCACTGATATGCGTAATATGCTAAGAGATCTAGGAATAGAGGATACATATGGTCTCTACGTGAATTCAAGTGACTCGATCCATGGTGGCTGGGCAAATCTACAACAAGAATTTTTGATTGAAGACAATGGGAAGTACTATCCTTATTTTAACGATTATAAAGAAGATGTTAGACAGATTTTGGACATGGTTCAATTTTGTTTCAGTGCACTGAAGTTTTTCATAGAATCGTTTGATGGACATGGAATCTCACAAAATATATTGACGGAGATTGATGAAGATATGAATCGCATCCAGGTTTTAGTAAAGGTCCATCAGAATTATGTGAGAAAGAAGCCTCTGAACGGTTCGTGGTAATTAACAAATAACATCTGCAAGGAAGTTTAAATTAAAAATGGGGGTGAGATCCCCCAAACTCTCATTTGTTTTCAAATCAGTCCGAAATATTTCTCGAAGAACGATTTCAAGCGTTCGATGATGTTGTTCTTCTGAACGTCTCTGTTCCCACCGCCGAACCTGGACATCGGCGGAAGGATCTGGTCTATATCCGTTCCGACCGTCTTTATGGATCCATCTCTGAACGAGTTGTCCACGAATCTGTGGGTCTCATCGGGTTTCAGGCGATTCTCGGTGATGATCTCCTTAAGGTCCGCCTCCTTCTGGGCCTTCACGAACTCCGGCCAATCACGGTCGATGTCAGATGACGCATCCACCTTGGAGATGAACTGCATGATGAGCTCCTTCTTGCTGCGGAGCTGGGTGCTCGAACCGATGGCTTTCTCCACATCCATGAGGATCTCCTTGTCTGTGCAGTTGCTGTCGTGATACTTCTTCACGAGCATCAGGATATAGTCTATGCTGACCTCCACCTGCTTTATCAGTTCCATCTCGAAGACGAGGTCCTCGGTGACATCCTCTTTGTCCTTCTTCTTCACGCGGATGTTGCTGTAGATGTCCCGGTACAGGCTCTGGTAATCCTGTTGATCCCTCGGAGTGAGGATCTCGTTTCCAGCATACTGGTCGAACACCGACTGGATGTTCTGGAGTCTCAGGATGGAGCCGAAGAGCTTGACGAAGTCCTTTTGACGCTCTTCGCCGATGATGGGTTCACCGATAGGGAACTCTTTCAGAAGCTTGTCCACGAGCTCCCTGTATCCTCTCACGTGTCCCTCGTCCTCATCGTCATATCCGTTGTAGTAATCATCGTAGGCTTTCAGGAGCACGGTTCCGGATGCGTTCTCGTCCCCGAACAATGCTAGAGCGTCATCGGTCTGCTTGCGAAGCTTCCT
>CALUNK010000012.1 GCA_944321985.1 Candidatus Methanomethylophilaceae archaeon | reverse complement strand
CGGGGCATCGTCTCGATCTCTTTGTTCCAGAACGCCATCTTGAACACCACATTGATTCGTGCTATCAAGTAGCACGGCATGAAAGTGGTTTAGGTGGCTTAGTATATAGGCTCTTCGTCTAACCGGGCCACGGCATTTCCCGAACGCCCGTCGACCGATCGAATGAAGCGACGGAAACCGTCATATGGGATCCGCAATTGCATCCGGTTTTGTTCCGTTGCCGTGGGGCTTGGCTCCGACAGTTACGTACCCAGGATGCGGACGTGCCGAAGCCGCGTGCGACATCGAATGCGAGATGCCCGTCGAGTGACCGCAGTATGCGCCCTATTGGATGATGATGCAGAATCAACGGTCTGCGGACGCTTGATACAGCAGACCGGGGCCATTCACAGCCTCGGCCTCCGTGCTCGCGGTATGGCCGCTTTACGCCTGGGCCCGGCGGCAGCGTGACGACCCTATAGAACGAGCGTTCGTCGAGAAGAGAAAAAAAAAGGTGGGGGCCGAGCCCCCTGCTATCAGGACAGGACGACGGATCCGGCGACCCTGAGCTTCCCGCCCTCCAGGTACATGATCGTCGCCTTGTCTCCGGGCTTGTGGATCATATCCGACTCGAGGTCGAACGTGACCTTGGCGGTCCTGAAGTCCGAGCCGTCGTCGACTGCCGTGACCCTGCACGGGACCATCTGCATCCAGTGTCCGATGTGCAGGACCATCCCCTCCTTGAGCGGCGATGGCCAGTACTTGATCAGGGAGACGTTGCCCTCCACCTTCCTGGACATCTTCACGGACGGGTCCGTGGTCACGACGTACCCCCTGTCCAGCTCGTCCGACTCGATGCCGCGGAGCGCAAGACCCACGTGGTCCCCCTTGACACCGTCGTCGGCGTCCAGATCGTGCTTCTGGATGGACTTGAGTATGACCTCCCTCTTGATCGGGAACACGGTCATCTTGTCGTGCTTCCTGAAGTATCCGTCGATGACCGATCCCAGGACGACGGTACCCACACCCCTTACGTTGAAGTGGCTGTCCACGGGACAGGACCCGCAGGTCCCCTCTCCGGGAGCCTTCGCCTCTGCCTTGGCCATGGCGATTAGCTCCTCCCTCAGCCTGATGGGATCGTCCTCCTTGTACTCGTAGCCCTCGAGACAGGTCCCTGCCAGCAGTGGCCTGAGCTGCTCCGGCTGGATGTAGTTCTGGAGGATGATCCAGCCCCTGTCGATTCCGAGGACGTCTGCCATGACGATGGTCTCCCCTAGGAACGAGTCTATCTTGTCCACCACGAGGATTGCGAACTCGGACATCGCGACCGAGTAGAACAGGGACGAGAGCTTCTCCGGGTACTTCGATGGCTCGATCAGGGTGAAGGAGTCCGTGCCCGCCTTGTGGTCGTAGAAGGTCATGTCAGTGACGGTTCCCTTCTTCCCGATCTTGGACGCGTAGTCCTTGGCACCGAGAACGGCTATGTTCAGGTTTCCCATATTCAGATCTCCGAATCGAGGATGAGGCCTATTCCGGCTTCCTTGAGAATCTTGACGGCCTTCTCGGGGTCGTCCACCCTGATGAAGAACGCACCGGCGGCCTTGCCGTTGTAGGCGTAGCCGTACTCGATGTTGATCCCGGCCTTGCCCATGATGTCTGCGGCCTGGAACAGGGACCCGGGGGTGTCCTGGATCAGGATCCCGATGACGTCTGTCTTCCTGACGATGACGCCGGCGGACTTGAGCTTCTCGTAGGATTCGTCGGGATTGTCGACGATGGCTCTGAGGATGCCGAACTCGGTGGACTCCGCCAGGTTGAACGCCTTCATGTTGATCCCGCATTCCCTAAGAACGGAGGCGATGTGGGCCAGACGCCCGGGCTCGTTGTTTACGAAAATCGAAAGCTGTGTGATTATGTTGTCGTCCATCAGATCACCCTCGTGTCAACGACTCTCTTTGCCTTCCCGGTGAACCTGGGGAGCTCGCCGGGTGCCTTGAGTTCGACCTTGACATAGATGTTGAGATATTTCTTTAGAGCGGCCTCGATGCGTCCACGCAGGGCGAGCATGTCCTCCATCTTGTCGGTGAAGGCCTCGGGCCTGATCTCGACCTGGACGGTCATCTCGTCGAGAGCGCCTTCCCTGGACACGTAGATCATGTACTGGTCTCCGACCTCGGGGATCTGCAGCAGCGTGTACTCTATCTGCGAGGGGAACACGTTGATTCCGCGCACGATGAGCATATCGTCGGTCCTTCCGGAGATCCTGGCGATCCTGGGGGAGGTCCTTCCGCAGGCGCACTCTCCCTCCATGAGCATGGTGACGTCCTTGATCCTGTATCTGATCATGGGCATGGCCTCTTTCTTGAGCATGGTGACCACCATCTCTCCCTTCTCCCCTTCCTCCAGCACCTCGCCGGAATCGGGATCGATGATCTCCACGAGCATGATGTCTCCGCAGATGTGGATTCCGTTGCGCTCCTCGCACTCCGTGAACATGGGTCCTGCCTGCTCGGAGGTTCCGTAGATGTCGTATGCCCTGATGCCGTAACTCTCGATGTGCTGCCTCATGGACTCGGACCAGGGCTCGGCTCCAAGGACGGCCTTTCTCAGCTTGGTGTCCCTCTGGATGTCGACGCCCATATTCCTCGCCGTGTCCAGGAGATGGATCAGATAGGATGGGGTGCATGCGATCGCCGTGACTCCGAGGTCCTGGATAAGCTCGACCTGCCTCTCCGTGTTCCCGGTGCTGGCGGGCAGAACTGTTGCCCCGATCTTCTCTGCCCCGTAGTGGGCTCCGAGTCCGCCCGTGAACAGCCCGTACCCGTACGACACCTGCATGGTATCCTCGGGTCCGATGCCGATCGACGTGAAAGACCTGGCCAGAGCCTCGGTCCAGTAGTCTAGATCGTTCTGCGTGTACCCGACGAGGGTGGGCTTGCCGGTGGTACCGGAAGAAACGTGGTACCTGACGATCTCGTTGTTGGGGACCGTGAACATCTTGTTCGGGTAGTTGTCGCGGAGGTCCTGCTTGTACATGAACGGGAGCTTCGCGATGTCCTTCAGGCACGTGATGTCGTCGGGATGGACCTTGTGCTCGACCATCCTGTCGTGGTAGAACTTGTTGAATGAGTAGAGGTTGTTTACGAGCTGTTTGAGCTCACGATACTGGAGGGCCTTGAGATCCTCCGTCGGCATGCATTCGATCTTCGGGTTCCAGAACATGGTCATCCCCTGTTAACGCGACGGTCTAAGATATTCACCTATAAGAGAATTAACGGGAGGGGGAATGATTTGTATCGTGCTCACACATACACCCCCATGGACCAGAGGGAGCTGTGGGACGGCCTGTACAGAGCCAACGGGAGGGCATGGAGAGGCAACTCCAGGATATCCGACCCGCTTTCCGGGACGGGGGACGCCCTGGATATCGGATGCGGGAACGGTAAGACGGTGTCCACCCTGATTGATCTGGGCTACAGGGTCACGGGGGCGGACTTCTCGTCTGAAGCCGTGGACCTCTGCACTGAGAGGTTCGGGAACACGGCGAGGTTCGTGACCTGCGACGCCTCTGACCTGCCGTTCCCGGACGGGTCTTTCGACTACGTCACCGCCGTACACCTGCTGGAGCACATCGAGGACTCGGCGATGCAGACGGTGGCCGACGAGATTCTCAGGATCCTCCGCCCGGGGGGATACGCCTTCGTCCGCTCGTTCACCCCCACCGACATGAGGTCGGGCACGAGGTCCGGCGAGGGGATCAGATACGTCCACCGCAACCCCGACGAGATCGTCAGGTTCTTCAGGTCCTTCGAGACAGAGTTCGCCAGACGTGTGGACGAGCCGACCCGCTTCGGCACCACGCGTTCAAGGGCGGAATGCCTGTTCAGGAAACGGGAGCGACCTCCGGGCACTCACAACCCTTAACTACGGACCTCAACTGTACCTTGATTCATGAAATGCCCCAAGTGCGGACATGATAACCCCTCCGACACCCTCTTCTGCGAGGAGTGCGACTGGAGGCTGGATGTGCCCTACAGGCCCCCGAAGAAGCGCAACCCGCTGGCGTTCGCCCTCGTCTCCCTGGTCGTCGGAGCTGCCGCCCTGGCACTCGCCTTCCTCGACGGGACCGAGATCGTCGGACTCGTGCTCGGAGCGATAGGCGTGCTACTCGGAAGCTACTCGATCAACGTGCCGAGGCTCCTGAACTCCGAGAACAAGACACTCTGCGTGTCCCTCGCCGGGATCGGACTGATCCTCAGCATGATCGGATTCATCCTCGGCCTCATCGCCGTCGTAGGGGCATGAAGATGGCGGTATACCGCGGGAAGTACATCCTGGAGGGACTCGGCAACATCTCCCCGGAGATGGAGCACAACCTCGACCTCGCCTACGACATCTGCATGTCGTACAAGAGGGACTTCCCTTGCGAGATGTGCGGCAAGTGCTGCCACCAGCCTCAGATCGTGGTCCGTCCGGAGGAGATCGACAGGATATCCTCCTCGGCCGGGATCCCGCTCTACAACTTCATGAAGGACTACCTCGTACAGACCTCGGACGGGAGGTTCCTGTTCAAGAAGACCAACCCGTGCGCCTTCCTGGGACCCGACAACAGATGCACCATCTGGAAGGATCGTCCCCAGATCTGCGACGACTTCCCCTACGCGGTGTCGATGTTCATGTCCAGGGTCTACCTCGCCCTGACGAACCCGGACGCCGACATAAACGAGCTCATATCGTACATGGACGACACCTGGCCCTGCACCGGCGTGATCAAGAGGGACATCGCCGAGAGGGTCGAGACCGCCCGCAAAAAGGTCGTCCCGATGTGATCGGTCAGGCGTTCGAATCCATGAACGCCCTGACCTGCTCCCAGTACATCCCGAAAGGGATGCTGTGGCCGGCTGCCTCGATGAGCAGGAATCTGCTGCCGTCGATCGCGTCGGCCACCGCCATCCCCTCCTTTGGCTCAACCATTATGTCCTTCCCGCCGTGGACAACCATCGTCGGGACCCCTATCCCAGACACCCTGTCGCGTGTGTCGTAGTCGCTCATTGCCCTGAGCTGGTCTCCGAGTCCCCTCGGGGCCTCCAGCCTGTCCGGGATCGGGAACTCCCTGCCCTCTTCCTCGAATTCCCTGAAGGTCTCCTCTGGGAAACAGAACGCGTTCACCGCCATCGCGAGACAGGCCATCGGAGCCTCTCCCCTGAGGGCCATGCCGTTGAGGCCGCCCAGGATGTAGCCGGACCTGGACGGGAGCCTGCTGTAGGTGGAAACCAGGGTCAGCGATTTGATCCTGTCCGCATACCTGAGGCCCAGCGACTGACCGACGTGGGACCCCATGGACCACCCGACGACGTGCGCCCTGGAGATCCCGAGAACGTCCAGCAGAGAGACGGCGTCGTCGGCGAGATCGTCTATGGTGAAGGCACCGCCGTACTCGGTCTCCCCCACCCCGCGGTTGTCGTAGGTGATAACGCGGTACCCGTCCATCATCGAGACGGCCTCGTCCCAGAGAGAGCGGTTGGCACCGAATCCGCCGATCAGGACCACCGGCTCGCCCTTCCCGTGGTCATCGTATCCGAGTCTGATGCCGTTGACGTTGACGAACATGCGCCCGTCGATGCACATGACCAAATTAAACCCACCGACATGTAATAAAACCGCAGACCCCATGTTGGGGTCGGTGCTAAGATGGCCGAAGAGAAGAAGATCCTCATTGTTATCATGGACGGGCTTGGCGACAGGGCATGTCCGGAACTCAGGGGCCTTACGCCTCTCCAGTACATCAGGCACCCGAATCTGGATTGGTTCCTCGCCCATGGTCAGGGCGGGATCTGCGACCCCATCGGACCCGGCATCAAACCCGGCAGCGATACCGCCCACCTGTCTATCCTAGGATACGACCCCCTGGAGATCTACACCGGGAGGGGGCCGTTCGAGGCCCTGGGCATCGGGATGGACATCCAGCCGGGCGACGTGGCGCTGAGGTGCAACTTCGCCACCGTGGACGACTCCCTGGAGATAATCGACCGCAGGGCGGGCAGGATAAGAGAGCCCGAGACGACGGAACTCGTCGAGTGCCTGGATGGAATAGAGGTCGATGGGATCGAATGCCTCGTCAAGGAGAGCACCGAGCACAGGGCGGTGCTGCTCCTCAGGGGGGATGACCTGAGCCCGAACATCACGGACGCCGACCCCGGAGGGGACACGCACCTGATGATGTGCGAGCCGCTCGACGACGAGGCGGCCTTCACAGCCGATGTCGTGAACAGGTTCATGGAGGAATGCTACGAACGCCTGAAGAACCACCCGACCAACAGGAAGAGGGTCGCCGCGGGACTTCAGCCGGCCAACATACTTGTCCCCAGGGGGGCGGGCAGCTTCCCGAACATAGAGCCCTTCCCGGAGAAGTTCAACGTCTCCGCGGCATGCATCGCCGGAGTCGGGCTCATCAAAGGGATATGCAAGGCATGCGGCCTGGACATCTATCCTCTGCCCGACAACTGCGACGGGACGATGGACTCGGACCTCATCATAAAGGCCCAGTGCGCCATGGAGGCCTTGGACGAGTACGACTTCGTGCTGATGAACTGCAAGGCTCCGGACATCGCCGGACACGACGGCGACGCCAAGGCCAAGAGCGAAGTGATCAAGAGACTCGACGCTATGGCGGGCTACATCAAGGACAACATGCCCGAGGACCTCGTGGTCGCCCTCACATGCGACCACTGCACGCCATGCATCCTCCAAGACCACAGCGGAGACCCTGTCCCGATAGCCTTGTTCACCAGGAACATGGTCAGGGATGACGCCAACGAGTTCAGCGAGTCGGGCTGTGCCAGGGGCGGGATGGGAAGGATCCGCGGCAGGGACATCGTCCCGATCTGCATGGACCTCGCCAACCGTACCGAGAAGTACGGCTCATGACGCGTATAGGACTAGTGTCGCACCCAGCTCCCCACCGGTGGTCACGGGCACCACGACCTCCGCCGAGACGGACGGGATGCCCCCTCCGTAGCCTATCGCCGCGACCTCATCACCGAACCTCAGCTCCAGACGGTACTGCCGATCCCCGGAGAAGGACCCGAGAACCGCCTCCACATACGCCTCCACGCCCGGCTGGTCGGTCGTCAGCATCAGGGCGCACAGATCGGAGACCCTGGCCGAAGAACCGTCCCCTCCCTCGACCAGGTCCGACATGCGTACCTCGGCCGACAGGAGGTCTTCCAGCAACGCCCTGGCATCCCTGTCGTCCGATCCCTCCTGGAATCCCATGCCGATCGTCGCGGTCAGCGCGAGCATCACGACCATGGTGAAAATCACGGCATCCAGAAGCGCCACGAACCCGTCGCGCCTCATACGCACACCATCACCTCGAACACTGCGGGGACGGACCTGCCGAGGCCGTCGGTCACAGTCCCCGGGATGGTGCGGGTGAAGGTCTCCCCGTCCAGTGATCCGACCGAGTAGGGTCCAGATGTGCCGCCGAACCCGGGCACCTCCACGACCACGGACACCCCCTCGCATCCGTGGGACCACATGAATCCCTCGATGTATCCCGTGAATCCGGGCACGAACCGGCCCCCCCTCCATCGTACCCGAGAACTCGTCCGGGTCCAGGGACGCCGTGGGGTCCGAGGCGGTGACGACGGTCGTGGCCAGCGCGCCCAGGTATCCCGTGAGAACCACCGTTACCACCATGAAGGCCACCACGGCCTCCATGAAACCCGCATCTCCGGAAATGTCCATCCTCATGGACCTTGGTTTCTATTCCCCGGGGATAAAAAGGAGTCGCGTGCGGTCACGTCACAGTCCGCGACGGTACAGCCCGTAGGTGAACCCGCCGCACATCTCCTCGATCTTGGACCTGAGCTTCTGGTCCGGACGCCTCGTGTATTCGCCAACCGCCCTGGCGAGAGCGGGCGGGCGCTTCCTGAGATCTATGCCCAGGGACATGACCCCCGACCTGCCCAGTTCCTCGGCGCTGTCCAGCAGAAAGAGGTCCACGGAGTTCAGGATGTGCACGAAGCCGCGTTTGTCCTTGTATACAGGGAAGGACGCTTCCTTCTCGTCCCTGATCGCCCCGCTTGCCAGGCCGGGATCGCGGGAGTACATGAGCTCTGTCCTGCCGAATGCCATGACCTCGAACCTGCCCGGTGAGTGGGCTATCAGGTCCGAGACCTCGTTCCTGGACAGCTCCACCGAGAGCGTGGTCTGGTAGACGTCCAGCGGGAACCACGAGTTGTAGCAGTTGAAGACGCTGCTGGCGTATATGCGCGGGGAGTCGCGGCAGAGACGGTACTGCCCGGGCCCGTTTACCATCACCGGACCCTCGGGAGCGACCTCGTCCAAGGCGTCGAGCCTCGGCAGGAGGTCCACGCACTCCACGCCCTTGGCGGCGCACATCTCCCTCGCCTCCGCTATCCTGTCGCCGTGCTCGAAGTAGACGCGGTCTGCATAGGGCAGCACGGCGTCCAGAGTCTTGAGGCTGTTTACGTACACGGAGTACTCTGGCTTCCTGCTCCTGTGTGGGAGCTTGTCCGGAACCACATCCTGGTGGTGCCTCGGGGTCTTACCGTCCAGCTTCGGCGTACTCCCGATGAGGTTCTTCACGACGTCGATGCGCGGGTCGTACGTGCGGTATATCTGATACCTCCCGTCGGGGATCTTGAAAGGTATCCTGACGGGCCCGGTCTCCACGACCTTGAACCCTCCGACCTTCTCGTCGCCGTTGAAGATCGATATCCCGTCCTTCACCCCGATGGGTTCCTCCCCCCTCCATTCGAAGGCACGGTCCCTTATCTCGACCTCTCCGAGGTAAAAGCCCCTGTTGTCCGGATATAGCGACTGCACTGGGGATGCCACCCCGTCCAAGTACCCCGGGCATGTCCCGCGGTTGAACACGGTCCTAAGGAGCTTGAGTGCGTCCTGATACTCCTCCGAGAAGTCACCGTCCTCGGCCATGGAGTAGACCTTGGCCGACAGATAGGCGTAGGCGGGCGACCTCATGCGGCCCTCTATCTTCAGAGAGGTCACGCCCATGTCCCTCAGCGCCTCTATGTGGTCGACCCCGAACAGGTCGGCGCAGCTCAGCAGGTATCCAGAGCCATCGGCGGAGTCGTAGCGCTTACGGCATGGCTGGGCGCAGGATCCGCGGTTACCGCTGCGTCCGCCCATGAAACTGGACATCAGACATCCGCCGGACATGCAGTAGCACAGGGCCCCCTGGATGAAGACCTCGGTCTCTATCGGCGATGCGGGCACTATGCGGGACAGCTCGTCCATCGTAAGCTCCCTGGCGAGAACTGCCCTGTCGAACCCGTTCTCGGCGCACCATTCGAGGCCCTCCAGCGAATGGATACCCATCTGGGTGGAGGCGTGCTTGGGGATGTCGATCCCCTGAATGCACCTCATCAGCCCCAGGTCCTGCACGAGGACGGCGTCCGCCCCGATGTCCTTCAGGAACTTGACGAACGTCACCGCATCCGACATCTCCTGGTTCTTGACGGACGTGTTGACGGTCACATGGACCTTCACTCCGTGGTCGTGGGCGTAGTTAACGGCGCCCTCCAGCTGACGGTCGGTGAAGTTCCCGGCGAAGGCCCTCGCTCCGAAGTCCTTCCCGGCTAGGTAGACGGCGTCACATCCCCCTTTGACGGCGGCCGCAAGTCCGTCGGGGTTCCCGGCAGGTGACAGTATTTCCACACATTCCCCATGGGAAACCAGATTATAAGGATGATAGGGTCTGAGAGGAGGTTTCCGCGAATCAACGTGACGGCACGGCGACCCCTTTATCAGCCATCCCGACGAGAAGGAACCATGTGCGTGGGAATCGACTTCCTTAAGGGATTGGGCAGAGAGAGCGAGGGGATTCACAGGGAGCGCAGAGACGATGTGCTTGTCATCGACTGCGGCGGATGCAGGCTCACGCCGCTTCCGGGTTCGGACGAGTGCATACGCTGCATGGTGGAGGCCATGTGCTCGGAGGGCGGGGCCGACAGGATCATCCTCCGCACCGACAGAGACGTGGAGGTCTCGGGAGCGGCTAGCAGGGCGATCAGGGAGATCGCGTCCATCAGGAGGTGGTCCTCGACCACAGACAGAGCGTCCACCCGCTGCCGGACCTGCCGCCTCTCCAGGGAGAACGTCATGGCTGCGGTTTGGTCGGAGTTCCCCCGCAACGCGGTGTTCGAGGGCAGGAAGGCGCTGAAGGACGCTCAACCGGAAAGAGAGGAGTGCTCGGAATGCGTGATGCGCACCACAAGGGCCCTGGACCAGGTGGACGCCGGAATCCGCAGGGTTGTATCGGAGATGGGGGAGGTCAGATGAGACTCAGACTGCCCTCCTTCGGAGAGATAGTGAGACCGGCACCCGAAGGGGAGTTCGAGGATGACGGCGAGTTCGGGATGGACTTCGGGGACGTGTCATACCCCATGCCGACAGAGCGCCCCAGATCGTACTCGTTCAGACCCGCTGAGGGTTCCCCTGAGAAGGTCCTGCGGGCACCGCCCTCCGACTTCGCGGGAAGGTTCGCCGGACTTGCCGCGAAGGACACACGCACCAAACCCTCGTACACTGACTGCTGGATCACCAACGCCTCGGACGGACTGACGCCCATGGCATCATACATGACGGATCAGGGGAGCGTGTTGGTGGGCACGACGGGAGACGGCGAGGTCGAGTACAACCTCACCCCGAGGGAGTACGCCTACCCGGACGAGCTCAACGCTGTCGTGATGGAGGTGATCCAGGGGATACGTGAGACCTACCGCAACGAGGGGGGATCACTTGACAGGGACAGCGTCATGGGCATGGCCAGGTCCCTACTCACCGACAGGTACCGTGCTGTTGAGGGAATCTGCGGCCCAGAGAGGCTGGACGAAGTCGTTGGGGACATCTGCGCCATAGCCTACAGGCATTCGGTGGGGGCGGGGATATTCGATGTGCTCCTGTCCGACCCGCACATCGAGGACGTATACATCGACGCACCCTGCAGCAGGAACAGGATCCATGTCACGATGAACGGCATCGACGGCCTCAACTCGCACATCCGCTGCCGCACCAACCTGATGGTGGAGGACAGGGAGGTCGACAACCTCGTCAACATCCTGAAGCGGGAGAGCGGACTGAGGTTCTGCCATACCGACCCTGTTCTGGAGACGGACTTCGTCGGACACGATGCGAGAGTGACCGTCATGGGGTACCCGCTGAGCCCGAACGGGAACGCCGTGGCCATCAGGAAGCACTCCGTGAGACCTTGGACTCTATCGAGACTCATTGCCAACGGCACTGTGGACCCGAGGACCGCCGGGATCCTCTCGTATCTGGTTAACAGCCGCTCGACGATTCTGATCTGCGGTGCCAGAGGCGCCGGTAAGAGCTCGCTCCTGTCGGCCCTCATGTTCGAGTTCCCCCTGAGCCAGAGGATCCTGACCATCGAGGACACCATCGAGCTCCCCGGGGAGGCGATGAGGCATCTAGGATACAAAGTTCAGACAATACTCATTGATGAGAGGATGCACGGGGATCAGCTATCGCGCTCCGACGAGGCCCTGAGGGTCTCCCTGAGGATGGGGGAATCCGCCATCGTCCTGGGGGAGGTCAGAGGCGAGGAGGCCAGAACCCTCTACCAGAGCATGAGGGCGGGTCGCGCCGGGAGCGCCATCATGGGGACCATACACGGCGATTCTGCCGAATCCGTGTACAACAGGGTCGTTTACGATATCGGAATCCAACCCGAGGCGTTCATGGCCACCGACGTTGTGGTGACTCTGGGCACCGTCAGGGACCGCAGGTCGGGCCATCTGATCCGCAGGGTGAACGAGCTGGTCACAACCGGCGAGAGACCCGGGGAGTTCGTGGACGTCTCCGATGCTGAGAAGATCTTCTCGTCCCCAGTGTTCCGCAGGATCATGCAGACGTCCCAGAGCGGCAGAAAGGACGCCGCGAAGGAGATCAGAGCGAGGTCGATGCTGAGGGCTCATCTCGCCGAGATGGGGATGGGGGACGAGAGGTTCCTCGGCCCCGAGTGGATCCTAGCCGCCAACGACCTCGTGGCATCCATGAAGAGGGATGAGCCGGCGGAGGCCGTGCTCGAGAGCTTCAGGCACCGGACGGGGGCTTCGCCATGAGGCCGGAGACGATGAGGCTCATCGACGAGTGCCCGACGGTCATAGGGATGATGACTACAGCCGTGGGCTCCGGTGGGTCGCTGGACTCCGCGATAAGGACCGTGGCGAGTGAGGGGCCCCAGCGCTCCCGTGAGATGTTCTCGCGCGCGGTGCGCAAAGCCGACACCAAAGGGTCCCGCAGTCTGACGGAGGCACTTTCCGACGAGGTCTCCGGACTCCCACCGGAAGCCTCGGGGTACAGGAACTCGGTGATGCTCTGCATTGCCGCCTCCGAATCCACCAGCTCCGAGGAGGGGCTGATGCTCCTGAGGGAGGCTTCCGACGTCGCCCTCGGCTCTGTTAGGGCGATGGGGGAGAGGTACAGCTCCTCCCTGACAGTCCCCTGCATGACCGTTTTCGGCATCGGCATCATGGTACCCATGATCCTGATGTCGATACTCCCCCTGCTCGGTGTCGGAGGACTGTTCGGTGGCTTCGGCATAGACAGCGGCGTCGTTACGACGGTGACCCTGGTTGTCATACCGTCTGCGATCCTCCTCATATCGTTCTGGATAAGACGCGGCAACCCGTTCTCGTCAAACGATGGGGGGCCGGGGGGCCTCCGCTGCGCCGTCCCCCTGCTCTCCGCCGTGCCTCTGGCACTTCTGGCGCTCTCATCGGGATGCACCGTGGAGACGACGGTATTCCTTTCAATTGCGCCTGCGGCGTTGGTCTCGGCGATGCTGATGGTGTCCGACCGGCGCGCGATGTCCGCGAGAAGGGAATGCGAGCTTGGCCTGAGGAACTGCATCTTCGAGCTGGGCAACCGCATGATGGGCGGGGAGAGTTTCGAGAGGGTGTGCGTGGAAACCGTCTCTGGTCGCAGGGAGTGCTCGGAAGTGGGGATGAGGCTCGGACGCGAGATGGAAATATGCCGCGGGGATACCGAATCGGCTGTGAGGAGGACCATTACCCCGGTGTCGCCTGAGGTGTCCAGGGCATTGTGCGATATCCTGAGATGCTCGTCTCGCGACACGGAAGACGCCGGGAGGCTCGCCATGGCCCTGGGCAGGCAGTTCCACAACAGCGACGACGTCCGCAGGAGGCTGGAATCGGAACTCAGGAGCATGATGGACATGATGACGGGGACCGCCGTCCTCTTCGCACCGATGGTCCTGGGGATGAGCATCGCCATGCTTGGCCCGCTGTCGGAGGTCTCCGGGTACCAGGGCGCCGGCGACACCGGGGCGATACTCTCCGTCTACCTGGTGGAGCTGTGCGGGCTCATCGCCGTGCTGACATCCGACCTTAAAGGAAGATCGGGAACCAGGGAGGTGGTCTGGAGGTTCGTGACCATGATCCCCGTGGCGCTGGTGGTGTTCAGGATCTGCTCGGGGATCGGCCTCTGATTCTGGGCAATCATCTTTAGGTGCGACTCCAATCGCCACCCCATGTCCCGCCGTCTTTGGCTGGCCGCGGCCGCGGTATTGTTCTCGATAGCGCTGGCCCTCATGCTGGCCGCCCCCTTCATGGCACCATACGGAACGTTCACAGGCCTGGATGGTACCGCGGCGAACATCGATCACGGCTGGATGGGGCACGGGCCCGCAGGCCTCGCCTACCTGTTGGGCGACATATTCTGCCATCAGCAGGAGGCACGTAGCCTGATCCTCAACGGATCGCAGATGCCCGTGTGCATAAGGGACACGGGGATGCTTATCGGTCTCGTGGCCGGATTCTGCGCGAGCTGGCTTCTTGACAGCAAGATGTTCGACCGGAGATGGGCGGTGGCGGGCTCCATCCTTGTAGCGGCAATGGCCGTGGAGTGGCTGGTTGAAGGGAGGGTGGGCGACATGCCCGTGCTCCGCATGTTGTCCGGAATCGTGGGAGGGTTCGGCGCCGCCCTGTTCCTGTCATGGATGCTCTACCGTGACACCGAAACCGATAATCCGATGTGATGCATCACCTCACCCATGGCAAACGAGTGCGACACCGAGTTCTGGGATGGCATGTCCGATGTGTACTTCGCGGACGACCAGGGGGATACGCCACGGAGGATCATCGACAGGCTGTTCGACACCGACTCCGTCAGGGAGTCCGACTGCGTCCTGGAGGTCGGGGCGGGCCCGGGGACGTACTCCCTACTTCTGGCTCCCAGGGTGAGGGTCCTCGTCTGCATGGACTCCTCCTCGGCGATGCTCGACAGGCTGTTCGCCAACAAGGATGCCCTGGAGGGCTGCAGGGTAGAAAGGTTCCATCAGGACTGGTCCTCGTACAACCCCAACAAGGGCTACGACTTCTGCTTCGCGTCCCTGCTCCCGAGGTCGGCTTCCGGTTCCTCCATGGAGAGGATGGAGGGCGCGGCCCGCAGAGGATGCGCCATCGTTTGCTGGGAGAGCAGATGGGGCGACACCCTGACCCGGGCGGTCTCCGAGAGGCTGGGGGCGGGGATCAAGACCCCGGACAGGGGCTCATCGTTCTACGAAGACTGGCTTTCCGACCACCACAGGGATTTCCACATAGAGAGGTTCCCGACCACCGCGTACAGGACCGTGTCCCTGGAGTCGATAGTCGACTCTGAGGTCAGGCGCTTCGTAATGTACGGGGTCGAAGGGGACGTCGCCGGCACGGTCACGGACCTGCTGGCACATGACACCGAGGACGGGATGGTGAGGATAAAGGCGGAGAACGTCCTCAGACTCGTCAGATGGGAGTGCCCCGAACGATGACGAGGAATGGGTGAGGCGAGCAGGCAATTGATTCCTGACGCCGGCCAGTCTGAATATTCAAATTGAGGTGCACGGCTCTTCGTAGATTGGTGCAAACAGAGAACTGGACTTACTGGCTACCCGCCTCAGGGAAGGGATTTGGGAAAGGGTTTTAAGTTTTTGCGGAGACTCAGTCGCACTTTGTCCAACCGCAGGACTTGCATATGTTGCATCCGCCCTGGAACTCCAGCTCTGCCCCGCACTTGGGACAGGGGTTCCTTATCTCCCTGGACTTCTCCTCGGGCTCGTCCTCGGGTATGCCGTGAATCTGGGCCTGCATCTCCTTGTACATGTCCGTAAGCGCCCATCCGACGGCCATCGGGCAGCAGGACCCGAGGCTCGTGTCCCTCTTGGTGTGGGTCCTGACCACGTAGGACGGACAGGAACCGCACGACTTCAGCTGGTCCACGATCGCATCGATGCCGCAGCCGGATCTGGCCGCGAGGGAGATCATCCTGGAGAGGCCGACCATGAAGTTGTTGCACCCTCCGGTGGATCCCTTGTTGAGGTAGGCCTCCATGAGCTCTCCCGTGTCAGGATCGAAGAAGGCCGTGCAGTGCAGACTGCCGCAGCCGGTCATGAGCTTCCTCTTCTTCCCTACAACGTTGTCCCCGACCTTCTCGACGATTCCCCTCTTCTCGGGCTTCTCCTCAGCCTTGGGTGCCGGCACGGCCTCCTTTGGCTTCTCCATCTCCTTCGTGGAGAGGATGCCGAGGCGCTTGCATCCGTCGCGGAACACCGTGACGCCCTTGCATCCGGACTCCCAGGCGTACATGTAGATGTTGTAGACATCCGACTCCGGGAAGTCCTCGGGAAGGTTCACCGTGGAGCTGATGGAGGCGTCGATGTGCTTCTGCCAGGTGGACTGCATATCGATCCTCTGCAGGTAGTCCAGGTTCTGGGCGGTCACGAAGAAATCGGGAAGCCCCTTCTCGTCCTTGATTTCCGGATGGACGTCCATGTACGCCTGCACTATCGGCGTGTAGACCTTGTAGAAGTCGTCGTGATCCGAGAGTGATGTGGTCCTCCTCTCGTAGGATATGGCGAAGATCGGCTCGATGCCTCCGGATATTCCGATCATGGTGGACAGGGTCCCTGTCGGGGCGATGGTGAGCAGCTGGGAGTTCCTCAGGCCGTACTGGAGGACCAGCTCCCTTGTGGCCTCAGATGCGTTCTCCTTGAAGAACGGGGAGTCCACTATCTGCTGCGGGACGCACTTGGGGAACATGCCCTGCTCCTTTGCCATTACGGCGGACTCGTTGAGTGCCGTGTCCATCATGAGCCTCCCCAGCTTGTCGCAGAAGTCGACTGATTCGGGTGTGCCGTACTTGTAGCCGAGCATGATGAGCATGTCGGCCAAACCCATGATTCCGAGACCGATCTGCCTCCAGTTGGTGACAGACTGCTTCTGCTCTTCGAGCGGGTGCAGGGGGAGGCCCTCGTCAAGCACGTCGTTCAGTCCGCGGACGCAGATCCTCACCGCCTCGGTGAACTCGTCCACCTGGAACTTGCTGTCCCTGACGAAGGCCGCCAGGTTCAGGCTCCCCAGGAGACAGCTGCCTCCGGCGGGAAGAGGCTCCTCTGCGCAGGGATTGGTACCCGCGTAGGAGTAGTCGGGGAACTCGCTAAGGAGGTTCCAGTTGGAGATCCTGTCCCAGTACAGACATCCGGGCTCGCCGTAGTCCCAGTTGGCATGGCACATCTTCTCGAAGAACTCGGCGGCGTTGAGGTCCCTTCTTATCTTCTGGTTGCTCTCCGGACGGTCGAACCTCTGGGTGAACATCCTCCTGTCCCTGACGCAGTTCATGAACTCGTCCGAGACGCGGATGGACATGTTGGCCTTGGTGACCCTCTCGAGGTTGGTCTTCACCGACATGAACTCCTCGAGATCGGGGTGGTCGCAGGAGATGGTGAGCATGAGGGCGCCGCGGCGTCCGTGCTGACCGATGAGTCCGGTGACCATGGAGAACAGGTCTGTGAAGGAGACCGCGCCGGAGGTCTCCGAGGCGGTGTTGTTGATCTTGGCGCCCCTGGGCGCGAGTTTGGAGATGTCTATGCCTGCCCCGCCACCATAGCTGAAAGTACGGGCGAGCTTGCCGGCGGTTTCGAAGATGGACTCTATTGAATCCTCAGGAGGGGTGAGAACATAGCAGTTGGAGAATGTGACCTTGAGGCCGCTGTGCTGCAGGCCCCTGTTGGCTAGGATTCTTCCTCCGAAGAGGAACTTCTTCTCGACAATCATCCTCTTGATGTCCTTGTTCCCGTTGCTGACACGGTCGAGCCACTGATCGAAGGTCTCGTTCTCGTGGCAGTACTTCTTGTTCCAGATGTCTATGCCGAGCTGATTATCGGCCCCAAGCCATTGCTCTATCTCCATTTTTTACCCCTTACCTTGTCAGATATCTACCGAGGCGGTGTAGCCCTTATCGATATTTTAGCCTACTTATACCATAGAATTGGTAGATATTGGTCTATACATCCAATTACAATAATATTACATCCAGGACTTCTGAATTAGTTAAGACCCCGGCTAAACTAATTCCTGCTGTGAAAAAACTAACACTGTGAAATCCGTTCTAATGGATAGCCAACTTGTGAATTTCTGCCTACTGATTTTTTGGTAGAACTGATCGCTGTTGAAAAACGGTTTCCGAGCGCTTTTTTCCATCTTCTGGGCGGCCGTTAAATTATTGTATTTTTTTGTTCATTAATAATCAATAATAGACATTAAATACCACAAATAACTACGGTTAATTCGAAGTGAGAACATGTACAGCCTGTCAGAAGAGGAAACCAGCAGAATACTGTCGGAAGGCTACGGCACCGTACCGGTATCACGCACAATACTCGCCGACATCAGGACCCCGATAGAGGTACTGAACGTTCTCCTCGGAGTGGATAACCACTGCTACATCTTGGAGAGCATAGAGGACAGGCAGCGCTGGGGCAGGTACACCATCCTCGGATTCGAGCCGATGATGGAGATACTGTGCCAGAACGGAACCGTGACGGTCACCGACGATGCAGGCGTAACGATCGTGGGCTCCGACGACCCGTCGTCCACCATCAGAGACATCCTTGCGAGGTACAGAAGCCCGAGGATGGATGGCATGCCGCCTTTCACCGGAGGTCTGGTGGGATACTTCTCGTACGATTACATCAAGTACGCGGAGCCGAGCCTGGAGATCCGCGCCAATGACGACGAGGGGTTCAAGGACGCGGACCTGATGCTCTTCGACAAGGTCATAGTCTTCGACAATTTCAGACAGACGATAACCGTCATCGCCAACATTGTGGGAAATGACCCTTCGAGAGACTACGGGCATGCCTGCGGAGAGATTGAGAGGATAGTTGGGCTTATCAAGAACGGGGGCCCCAGGGCCCACGTCCCCGCCATCCTTAGATCGGATTTCAGGCCGATGTACAGCGAGGAACGCTACTGCGACATGGTCGAGACCGCGAAGGACCGCATCCGCGAGGGAGACATATTCCAGGTTGTCCTCTCCAACCGCCTGGAGGCGGAGTTCGAGGGCAGCCTGATGGACGTCTACAGGATCCTACGCACATCGAACCCGTCCCCCTACATGTTCTACTTCTCAGGTATCGACATAGAGGTCGCGGGAGCGTCCCCAGAGACCCTCGTGAAGCTGAAGGAGGGTATTCTCCACACGTTCCCCCTGGCTGGTACGAGGCCTCGCGGAAGGACCGACGAAGAGGACGAGTCTCTGGAAAGGGAACTCCTCTCCGACGAGAAGGAGCTCGCCGAGCACAACATGCTGGTGGATCTTGGAAGGAACGACCTAGGGAAGGTATCCGAGTTCGGGACCGTGGACGTCGAGCGGTACATGGGAATCGAGAGGTTCTCCCATGTGATGCACATCGGGTCCACCGTTCGCGGCAGGATAAGAGAGGGCTTGGACGCCATGGACGCGATAGAGGCCGTCCTTCCCGCCGGAACTCTTTCCGGAGCTCCGAAGCTCATGGCCTGCAGGATCATCGACGAATTGGAGGACTGCAAGCGCGGGATCTACGGGGGAGCGATCGGATACATAGACCTCACCGGGAACATGGACGTCTGCATAGGCATAAGGATAGCATACCGGAAGAACGGAAAGGTCTTCGTCAGGTCGGGGGCCGGGATCGTCGCCGACAGCGTTCCGGAGAACGAGTATAGGGAGTGCATCAACAAGGCGAGAGCGGTCGTCGAAGCGGTGCGCAGGGCATCGGAGGGATTGGAATGACCACGGTGCTCATCGACAACTACGACAGCTTCTCCTACAACCTTTACCAGATGATAGGGGCGATGGATCCGGACATCAAGGTCTTCAGGAACGACGCCGTGACGGTGGACGGGGTGTTGGGGATGGAGCCGGACAGGATCGTCCTGTCCCCCGGGCCGGGGAGGCCGTCTGACGCCGGGATCTGCGAGGACCTCGTACTGAGGGCTAGGGGGGTGGTGCCCGTCCTCGGGGTGTGTCTTGGCCATCAGGCCATTTGCGAGGCGTACGGCGCCACTGTGACCTATGCCTCGAGACTGATGCACGGGAAGAGCTCTGAGGTGAAGCTGATGGACTCGGTGCTTTTCGAGGGCATCGGAAAGCAGACGGTCGTTGGAAGGTACCACTCCCTGGCGGTGGATGCCGCGACTCTTCCGCATGATCTGGATGTGACCGCGAGGACCCGTGACGGGGAGGTCATGGCGGTGGAGGACCGCACGAACAAGGTGTTCGGGGTACAGTTCCACCCCGAGTCCATACTGACCCCCGACGGCGGCAAGATGCTCCTCAACTTCATGGGGGTGAGGATGTGAACGCTGTTTCGGATGCCCTCATGAAACTGTCCAAGCATGAGAACCTGGAATACGAGGAGGCACGTGCCGCGATAGACTGCATAATGAGCGGTGAGTGCTCCGACGTGCTGATCTCGGCGTACCTCACCGCCCTCACAATGAAGGGCGAGACTGTCGACGAGATAGCCGCGTCGGCGGCCGAGATGAGGGCGCACGGCGTGAAGCTTCCGGGGGACCACTCCGATGCCCTGGAGATCGTGGGGACCGGCGGCGACAGGTCGGGGTCCTTCAACATCTCCACCACATCGGCCTTCGTCGTCGCGGCATGCGGCGTGAAGGTGGCGAAGCATGGCAACAGAGCAGCCAGCAGCCTCTGCGGGGCGGCGGACGTCCTGGAGGCCCTAGGAGCGAGGATCGACATCCCTCCGGAAGACACCGCTGATATCCTCGAGAGATGCAACTTCGGATTCATGTTCGCACCCAGGTACCACATGTCTATGAGGTACGTCGGACCGGTCAGGAAGGAGCTGGGGTTCAGGACTGTGTTTAACATCCTTGGACCTCTGACCAACCCGGCTTCCGCAGGGAGCCAGCTGTCCGGCGTGTACTCCAAGGCGATGATCACCCCCATGGCGAGGGTACTCGACAAGCTCGGCGTCCGCAACGCCATGGTCGTATTCGGAACAGACGGGCTCGACGAGCTCTCCATTTCCGACTACACTCTCGTCACGGAGGTCAGGAACGGGAAGCTGGAGGACTACATCGTCTGCCCGGAGGACTTCGGGCTGAAAACCGGACCCCACTCCGACCTAATCGGAGGGGGGCCGGCGGAGAACGCCACCATAACGAGGAAGGTCCTATCGGGGGAGAAGGGGACCCGCAGGGACGCGGTGCTCCTGAACGCCGGTGCCGGGCTCTACACGGTCGGCAAGGTCTCCGACATCAGGGACGGAGTGGAGATGGCCGCCCAGGCCATCGACTCGGGAGATGCTCTTAGGACAATGGAATGCTACATCAGATCCACCGAGGCGATAATGTGATCGCACAGCGTCCGTCAAGCATACTGGACCTCATAGTGGAGGACACACGCCAGAGGATACTGTTCGAGAGGACCAGACGCCAGATGCCCGAGGTCATCGAGGGCAGCAGGGTCCGCCCCCGCCGCACCGGCTTCCCGTTCACCAGGGCGCTAGAGTCCGAAGGGATGTCGTTCATCTGCGAGGTCAAGAAGGCGTCCCCATCCAAGGGGATCATAGCCCAGGACTTCCCGTATCTGGAAATCGCCCGGGAGTACGAGTCAATGGGGGCGTCGGCCATATCCGTTCTCACAGAGCCCAAGCACTTCCTGGGCCGGGACTCCTACCTTGAGGAGATAGCCGACGAGGTCAGGGTGCCCGTCCTCAGGAAGGACTTCATAATAGACGAGTACCAGATCTACCAGGCGAGGGAGCTGGGTGCGTCGGCGGTGCTCCTCATAACCTCCATACTGGGGGACAATGCTCTGCAGGACTACAGGGCCCTGGCAGAATCCCTGGGGATGTCGGCCCTGGTGGAGGCCCACGACCGCGATGACGTGGAGAGGGCCGTCTCATCCGGCGCCAGCATTATCGGGATCAACAACAGGGACCTGTCGACGTTCGACGTGGACATAGGGAACAGCCTCAGGCTCAAGGATATGATCCCCGACGGCGTCGTCTGCGTTTCCGAGAGCGGGATATCCACGGCCCAGGACGTCCGCAGACTCGATGACGCCGGGTTCGATGCCGTCCTCGTGGGAGAGGCGTTCATGCGCAGCCCCGACAGGGAAGGCCTCCTCAGGTCGATGCGCCAATGACCGTCGTGAAGATCTGCGGGCTCACCCGCCCCTGCGACATAGAATCCGTTAACTCGCTGAGGCCAGAGATGGCCGGTTTCGTGCTCCACAAGCCAAGCCGCAGATACGCGGGAGAGACCATCCATCAGCTGAGCGGTATGCTGGATCCGGGGATAGTCCCCGTCGGGGTGTTCGTCGACTCCCCCGCCGAGGACATCCTTGAACTGGTGGAATCCGGAGCGATAGGGGCGGTCCAGCTGCACGGCTCGGAGGACGAACGCTTCATACGCGGGCTCAGGAGGGAAACGGACGTCCCAATCATACGCGCGTTCATAGTCGGGCCGGGAACCGACCTGGAACGGATCGAGGGGACGGACGCTGACCTGGTCCTGCTGGATGCGGGGATGGGCTCCGGCACACGGTTCGACTGGTCCCTCATCGCCGACATCGGTCGGGACTTCGTTCTCTCAGGCGGCCTCTCGCCGGAGAACGTGGCCGACGCCATAAGAACGGTCCGTCCGTACGGGGTGGATGTGAGCTCCGGAGTGGAATCGAAGGGGTTCAAGGACCCAAAGAAGATGGCCTCCTTCATCGGGAAGGTCCGGATGGGAGACGGTGAACCGTGAAAAGGGAAGAGGTTTAAGGCATCCCGTAGGATGCCTGATGTATTCATTCCTCCTTACCCAGGACGACTCCCGTAACAATGGCTGCGAACACCACTGCCAGGATGGCGAACACCACTGTGTCCGAGGAACCGTTTGAGTCCTCCTCGGGCTCCACGTTCACATCGTAGTTGATGATCGTGACGTCAGGGCCGAACACCATCTTGTAGTCGGTGTTCAAGCT
The DNA here is from genome assembly GCA_944321985.1 of Candidatus Methanomethylophilaceae archaeon. GTDB lineage: Archaea > Thermoplasmatota > Thermoplasmata > Methanomassiliicoccales > Methanomethylophilaceae > Methanoprimaticola. The sequence continues at coordinate 5,152 of CALUNK010000012.1, read as the reverse complement.
CACGTAGACGGTTTCCAGAGCCGAGAATGTGAACGCCCCCGGATCGATCTTCTCGACTGTTGGCGGGATGAAGATCGTCTTCAGAGACTCGGTCTGCATGAACGCGAAACTCCCTATGGTCTTCACGGTCGAAGGTATGGTCACCGAGGAGAGGGAGACGCATTCGCTGAAAAGACTGTCCGGGATCGATGTCAGGCCCTCTGGGAGTTCCGCGGACTCCAGAGCCTTGCATTGGGAGAAGACGGACGGCCCCATGGTGACGAGACCCGAGGAGAAGTCGACGCTCTTCAGCTTAAAGCAATTGAAGAAGGCCCCGTACCCTACGGTCGTGACCGAATCCGGCATGGTGAATGTCTCGAAACCGCATCCCATGAAGGAATACTCGCCTATGTAGACGACCCCGTCCGGGACTGTGAATGACTCCAGACTGCAATCGAGGAAGGTTCTGTCCTCGATCCTGACGATTGAATCGGGAATCTCGATGGCGGAAAGGTAGAAACAGTACGCGAACGCATCGTTTCCGATTGCGGATACCGTGTCGGGGATTAGCACTTCAGCCACCTTGCAGGAATCGAAGGCGTGCGGATCTATGGCCGTCACCGTGTACACCTTGCCTTTGTAGGTGACGGTCGCCGGGATCTCCACGTACTTCGCTGAAGAATCGACCGCCCTGTTTTCTTCATCTCCGTAGACCGCTACGGTGTCGGATCCGGTGATCCTGTATGTGATCTCGACATCTCCACTGAAACTGGTGAATGTTGTTTGAGACGAACTGTCCCCGGCACCATCTACGCCCTCCCATGCGGGGATGAACGCAAAGGATGCGAGGACCATCGCCAGCACGGCGACTGTGGCCAAAATGCGCAAGTCGCGACGGGCTTTGAATCCAGAATCCATTGCTTGATTCATGAGAAGAAATCGGTTTGAGACTTTATAAGTGAGGGGTCTCGCCCCCCTCGCCCATGAAGTGTGCCCTCAGCGGTCCAGTTCCGCCCTCATCGCCCCGACATATTCCGCGACATAGGGCACGGAATCCCTGCCGTGCTCCCCGATGATCCTCACTATCGCCGACCCCACTATGGCCCCGTCGGCGAACTCGGTGATGTCCCTCGCCTGAGCAGGGGTGGATATACCGAAGCCTACGGCGCAGGGGATGTCGGTGTACTTTCTGACGGTCGCCACCATCTCCTCCAGATTGTTGCTGAAGGACTTCCTCACGCCGGTGACGCCCATGGAGGAGACCACGTACAGGAACCCCTCGGCCTCGGATGCTATCATCGCTATCCTGTCCTCCGATGTGGGAGCGATCATGGAGATAAGCTTGACTCCGTGCCTTGTGCAGTAGGTCTGGAGGTCGCTCTTGTGCTCGAAGGGCGCGTCCGGGACTATCAGCGCACATATCCCGGCCCTCTCACAACGGTCGAGGAACCTGTCGGGGCCGTAGACGAATACCGGGTTTATGTAGGTCATCACGAGCATCGGTATGTCGAGGTCCCTGCGGATCCTCTCCGCCATGTCGAATATGTCGTCGGTCGTCACGCCGCCGGACAGAGCCCTGACGTCAGCCCCCTGGATCACCGGCCCCTCTGCGATGGGGTCGGAGAACGGTATCCCGAGTTCGATGAGGTCGGCGCCGGCATCTGCCATGGCGCGGATCAGAGCCTCGGTGGTCTCGATGTCCGGATCCCCGCATGTTACGAACGGGATGAACGCCCTGCGGGAGAACACCCTGCCGAGGTCGTTGGAATGATCATTCATGGATGTCCCTCCCCCTGTACCTGGCAATCGCCGCCACATCCTTGTCGCCACGACCGGACAGATTCACCACGATCACGTCGTCCTTGGACATCGTCGGAGCCAGTTCCCTCGCGTAAGCGATGGCGTGGGCACTCTCTATGGCCGGGATAATCCCCTCTGTCCTGGAGAGGTACTCGAAGGCGTCCACCGCCTGGTCGTCCGTTATCGCGACGTACTCCGCCCTGTCCATCGCCTTGAGGTAGGCGTGCTCGGGGCCGATGCCGGGATAGTCCAGTCCCGCCGATATGGAATACACCGGTGCGATTTGCCCGTACTCGTTCTGGCAGAACAGGGATTTCATGCCGTGGAAGATCCCGACCGATCCCCTGGTCATCGTCGCTGCGTGCATGTCGGTGTCCACACCCTTGCCGCCGGCTTCGCAACCCACCATCCTGACCCCCTTGTCCTCGATGAACTCGTGGAACAGGCCAATGGCGTTGCTTCCGCCCCCCACACAGGCGACGAGACAGTCTGGGAGACGCCCCTCGGCCTCCATGATCTGCTTCCTGACCTCCCTGCCTATGACGCTCTGGAACTCGCAGACCATCTCCGGGAACGGCGCCGGACCCATCACGGTGCCGATGACGTAGTGGGTGTCGGAGACGCGGTTGGTCCACTCCCTGAGGGTCTCGTTGACGGCGTCCTTGAGAACCCCCGTTCCCGACGAGACGGGGTGCACCTTGGCCCCCAGGAGCTCCATCCTGTAGACGTTGAGGGCCTGCCTCTCCACATCATGGACGCCCATGAACACCTCGCACTCCAGCCCGAGATACGCTGACAGGGTGGCTGTCGCCACCCCGTGCTGACCGGCCCCGGTCTCGGCTATTACCCTTGTCTTGCCCATCCTCTTGGCGAGCAGACACTGGCCGATCACGTTGTTGATCTTGTGGGCCCCTGTGTGGTTCAGATCCTCACGCTTGAGGTAGATCTTAGCTCCCCCCAGGTCCCTTGTCATCCTGTCGGCGTAGTAGAGCATCGACGGCCTGCCGGTGTACTTGTGGTTGAGGTCGTCCAGTTCCCTCAGGAATTCTGGGTCCCTGATGTACCTGTGGTAAGCCTCGTCCAGCTCTATCACCGCGTTCATCAAAGTCTCTGGAACGTACCGTCCGCCGTACTCGTCATATTTGCCGTCGTCTGTGGTCATGTGCTTCGGAGATGATTATCGTTCGTCACTATTTCAATATATTGTTCATTGAAGTACAATATTATACATTATAATGATGAGAACACCTCTTCGGAAGAACGATGGAACCAAGAACAGCCGGCGAATCATGGTTCGGAAACCTTGACTGCGACCTTCATCACCCCGTCGCGGTGGTTGGAGAAGAGCTCGTAGGCGTCCCGGATTTGACTGAAGTCGAACCTGTGCGTAACCAGCACCGACGGGTCGATTGCACCCTCAGCGATGAGGTCCATGATGTCCTGGCAATGGGAGGCGTCGACGCCGCCGGTCTTGAAGACCAGGTTCTTCCCGTACATTTCAGGGAGAGGCAGCATCTGGGGCTCCTCGTACATGGCCACGACGACGACCACCGCGTTCGGCCTTGCTATCTTCCAGGCGGTCTGGAATGTGTCCTTCCCTCCCGCGACCTCCATGACCACATCGGCGCCCCTGCCGTATGTCAGGGATGCCACGGCCTCCACGGGATCCTCATCCGGGACGAGGACGGTGACATCGGCAAGCCCGTGGGATTCGGCGAACTGGAGGCGCTCCCTCTGGACGTCGATCATGACGATCTTGGACGCTCCCCTCATGCGAACGCACATCGCAGTGCAGATGCCTGTGGGTCCGGCGCCGATGATGGCCACCACATCACCCTCGGACACCTCTCCGATTTCGGCCGCCCAGTACCCGGTGGACAGGAGGTCGCCTGTGAACAGGGCCTTCTCGTCGGACACGTGGGCGGGGATGGCTGTGAGTCCGTTGTCGGCGAATGGCACACGGACGTACTCCGTCTGGCAGCCGTCTATCCTGCATCCCATCGCCCATCCGCCAGCTGGATCCGTGCAATTGTTCACCCATCCGTGCCTGCAGTAGAAGCAGTGTCCGCAGAAGGTCTCGACGTTCACGGCGACACGGTCCCCGACGGAGAAGCGGTTGACCCCCCTGCCGACCTCCTCGACGACTCCGACGAACTCGTGACCCACTGTTATCCCGGGAACCGCCCTGGGGACGGCACCCGCCCTTATGTGAAGGTCACTGGTGCATATCGACGCCGTTGTGACGCGCACAATGGCGTCCGTGGAATCCACGATGGACGGCCGGGGCTTCTCCCTTATCTCGAACTCCCCCTTCCCGACATAGACGACTGCCTTCATGCCGACGGAATCCCCGTCACCCGTATATGGAACCGCCGTCATGCTGCAGGATGTTCGGGCCTATTTGCGATGAATCCCGACCTCCGAACATCAGTTGGAACAGATTAATATAGAACCGCCGTCTACATAGTTCCCAGCACGGTCGAGGACGGTGCCAATTTTCCCATTCACTAGGAGAATGACCAATGACAACCGAGGACGCTCTTAAAACCGGTACGACAACAATCGGAATCAAACTCAAGGACGGAGTCATACTTGCCTCCGACCAGAGGGCAACGATGGGCAACCTGATCGCCCACAGCCACGTCCAGAAGGTCTACCAACTCGCCGACAACATCGGCATGACCATCGCCGGTGTCGTAGGGGACGCCCAGCTCATGGTCCGCTTCATGCAGAGCGAGATCTCCATCTACTCCATGAAGAAGGGGGCACCCATGTCCGTCACCGCCGCAGCCACACTGGTCGCCAGCGTCATCCGCCAGGGATTCTACCTCGGACTCATCGTCGGAGGCTACGACAGGACCGGCGGGCACGTCTTCAGCATAGACGGGGCAGGGGGATACATCGAGGACAACTACATGTCCGTCGGATCCGGCTCCGTGTTCGCCCTGGGATCCCTCGAGGGCAACTTCAAGGAGGGCATGTCCAAGGACGAGGGGATAAACGTCGCCATCGCCGCCCTCAACTCCGCCAGGAGGAGGGACAACTGCACCGGGGACGGGATGCTCGTCTCCTACATCGGACCCGAGGGCTACGAGGAGATTCCCGTCGAAGAGATCAAGTCCAGATGCGAGGCCATGGGCTTCGCGTTCCCGAACTGAGTTCGGTTCACCAAACCCCTTCCAACCCGCTTTCATTCTAAACCGGTTCTGAATTCAAATTGACGAAGCTGGATTCCCATGAATGTCGACAGACTGTTCGAAACCCTCACCGAGGAAGTGAAGAGGAACATGCCTCCGGACATAAAGATCAAGGAGATCAAGTTCGAGGGGCCGCTCGTGGTCGTCTACACCGACGAGTACGAGAAGATATCCGC
>CALUNK010000011.1 GCA_944321985.1 Candidatus Methanomethylophilaceae archaeon | reverse complement strand
TGCTACGTCTCCTGGTACAAGTCATTCCCATTCCTGGGTGTCCCCAGAGGTCAAGCCATCGGAAGTCTCTACGCTGCTTGTGCGGTCATCTTCCTGGTAATCTTTGCTGGACCCGAGGGAGCACTCGGATACGATGACAGCACAATGACTATGATTGTCGGATCCACTATTGCAGGTCTGATTATCTGTCTCATTGGAAGCTATCTCCTTGGAAGCGAAGATTCAGAAGGACTTGTCAGTCTTAGGGAGGAATCCTGATGATGGAAGGTCAGCCTCTAAAGTTCCGCATTCTGGAGCTCTTCGAACAGAAGGGCCCGATGTGGACCGACGAAATTGTCCCTATACTCCAGGAGGAGTACAATATGAAAGGGGACTATGGCAGAGACATGGCCAATTTCGATCTCATCGAAATGGTCTCAGCTGGACTGCTAAGGGAGGGTGAATCCAAACTGGACGAGGATGGGCACTACAAGAAGAACCACCTCATCACCCTCTATGAGCTCTCCGGACTCGGACAGACGTATCTAGATGACCTCAAGGCGAAGGTTGGAAAGAAGTGATTGAGATGCAGTGGGCACTCTACTCGGACTACTTCACCGGAGTACCTTACGGTGAGTACATCTGCTCGGTCTTCATCATCGCAATCTGCGCGATTGGTGTAATTTACGCCAGAAAGGCCTACAACAAACTTTGAAACAAGAGGGAGTTAATCTCCCTCGCTTTTTTTTATTTTAGATTGATAAATCTTTTGGATACGAACTCCAGCCATCATAACATTAATATAAGAGTGGACAAACCCAATAAAAATAATGACTTACCCAGCAAGTTAATTTTTTATACTAAGTCCAAAAGATTATTCTTCAATTGGCTTCAACATAAACAACCATATTTAAATTTAACTGATAATACCAATTAATTTTAAATATATTGGATATGGATTGGAGTCCAACGAGTTCAACCAGACTCGTGAGGAGGAATGTGACACAAGTCACACTGCCCGTTGGGCAAAGATCCTTCAAGAGGTGAAAAAATGGCTTTCGAGAACGAAGAGAAAAAACTGCACGACGCGCTCGTGTCCTGTAAAGTACCCGACATTGCCAAAGCTGTCGAGGAGGCCCATGCCGCTGGCATGTCTGCCACTGCCATCATCGACTGCCTCGGAAACTCCATGTCCGAGGTCGGTGTCCTTTTCGAGAGGGGAAAACTGTTCCTCCCCCACGTCCTGAGTGCTGCCAATGGAATGAAGAAGGCTATGGACGACCTCGGACCGGAACTCGCCGCTGGCGGAGAGACCGGAGAGGCCAAAGCTGCTGTCGTCATGGGAACCGTCGAGGGAGACGTTCACGACATTGGAAAATCCATTTGCTCCACCATGCTTCAGTGCGCTGGATTCGAGGTCCACGACCTCGGAAGGGACGTCCCCAAGGGCAACTTCATCAACGAGGTCCAGAACGGATGCAGCTTCTGTGGAATGTCTGCCCTGATGACCACCACAATGACCGTCCAGAAAGACGTCATCGAGATGCTCAAGGAAGCAGGACTCAGGGACAAGGTCACCGTCATGGTCGGAGGAGCCCCCGTTACACAGGCATACGCCGACAAGATCGGAGCAGACATCTACGGAGAGTCCGCTTCCGAGACCACCAGGAAAGCGAAGGAACTCGTTGCCTGATTAAATAACAAATAAAGAGGGAAAATCATGACTGAGTATTACACTAGGATGGGTGACGGAAAAAGAGTCTCCATGACCAAAGAGCAGATCATGGCCGACCTCCAGGCTGGAACCGCTGACGCGGCCGACATGGGAGAGATTCCCGCACTGAGCTCCGCGGAGATGGAACAGCTCTTCGAGATCATCGCTGACAAGAACAGGATCGTCGGAGTCGAACCCGGACATGAGGTCGTTCTGACCTACGACATCGGACAGCTGGACTTCACCGGTGACAACGGAAACTCTGGAAACGGAGTCGACATGGGAAGGCTCGAGTCCGCCCTGCTCCACGAGAGGGCGCTGGGAGCCGACACGTTCGAGCTCGCCCACGCAGACTACTCCATCAAACCGGTCAAGCCCATCATCGCCAACGAGATGCAGACCATGGAGGAGATCCAGAACGAGATCGTCGCCCCGTACTTCTATGGTGCCATGCCCAACATGGGACTTTACTACGCCCCCGACGGACCCTATGGAAACCCAGCTGACCTCCTGAGAGAGTTCAAGATGGAAGAGTCCATGGCTTCCTCCGAGGCTGCTTCCGAGCACCTCGCCAGAGACATCGAGTACGTTTCCACCAGGATCATCCAGGCTGGAGCCGATGGATTCAACTTCGACACCACTGCTTCCGCAGGTGACGCCGACTTCGTCGGAACCCTGAAAGGAGTGGAGGCCCTGAGGAAAGCCTGCCCCGACGCATACATCAACGTCGGAATGGCTGGAGAATCCGTCATGGGTATTCACGGAGGAATGGAGTACGACGGAAAGATTGTCGCCGGAATGTACCCCCACCAGCAGGTCAAAGTCGCAGAGAAGGCTGGAGCCGATGTCTTCGGACCCGTCTGCAACACCAACACCTCCAAGAGCCTTGCCTGGAACCTCGCACGCTCCGTGACATTCATCAAGGAGTGCGTCAAGGTTGCCAGCATCCCCTGCCATGTCAACATGGGTATGGGAGTCGGTGGAATCCCCATGTGCGAGACCGCGCCTATCGACGCCGTCACCAGGTGTAACAAGGCTATGGTTGAGATCGCCCATGTGGACGGTATTTAGGTCGGAGTGGGAGACACCGCTGGAATGGCTGTCCCCCACTACATGGCTTCCGGAATGGGAGGAATCAGAACCGCTGGAGACCTCGTCGCCAGGATCGAGTATGACAAGAACCTCAAGGTCGACAAGGCCAAGGAGTACGTCGCCAAGAAGCTCGGCCTTGACAGCCTCGAGATCGCTGACGAGTACATCATGAGGGAGCTCAGAGAGGAGCTCAAGATCGGAACCGTTACCGCCGTGCCCGGTGTTCCTCGCGGTATTGCCGCCAAGATGAACATCGAGAAGCTGCTTGACATCAAGATCAACAGCTGCGAGAAGTTCCGCGGAATGCTCAACTGAGCACAATAATTTTTTCAAAGGGGGCTACGCCCCCACCTATTTCCCTGAAAAATAGGTGAGTTCATGTCAGAAGAAAGTACGGGACTGGCACGTACAGTTAATTGGAAGCAGGGTATGTTCATCGCCCTGGGTGTTCCTCTTCTCATCGTTCCGTCCCTTTACGATGTTGAGCAACTAGTATGGGGCCTCTGTATAGTCGTTTGGACCGTTTCGGTTCTCCAGGGCTTTGTCCAGAACCTTGCTTACGGGGAGATGGTCACACTATTCCCCAATGCTACTGGTCTGCCAGGATGCGCGCAGGCGGTATTCACTAAGAAAGACAAGAATGATAAGATCGACAAGGGTAAGCTCATCGGTGCTTTCAGCGCCTGGTGCTACTGGTTCGCTTGGTGCCCCGTGGTTGCCATCTTCACAATGATGATTGGTGACTATCTGGTTGCCATGTTCTCCATCGACTGGACTGGATGGACACTCCTCGGACTGTACATGCTCGTTGGAATCATAGTCGTCCTGATTATGTACACTCTCAGTGCACGTGGTCTCGAAGGAGGAGCTACTGTCGGAACAATCCTCGCCCTGATTTCGATGATTCCGATTATCATCATCCTGATCGGAGGGCTTGCTGCCGGAATGTTCGATTTCAGCACCATCACGTCTGAATTCACTTCACCCGACTGGTCCTGGAGCGGGAGCGAGATAGCTGTCGTTCTCGGATGTTTCGGACTCGCCCAATGGAGCGCTTGCGCATGGGAGACTGCCGCCATCTACGGGCCTGAATACAAAGAACCCGGAAGAGATGTTCCCAAGGCATTGTTCAGCTGCGGAATAATCTGTCTAATCATGTACTTCTTTGTATCCACTGTGGTCTTCGGATCCCTTGGACATGATGGAATCGCAGATGCGGGATACGCTACACTCAGGCCCATAGCTGAGACTGCATTCGGAGAATATGGATCGTACATCGCCCTGTTCTTCCTGATTGTTGCCATGCTGCTGGTCATCCAGACAGGATTCCTCGGGTCCTCAAGAACCCTCAACTCCATGGCCGGAGAAGGTAATCTCCCCAAGTGGTTCGGAAAGCTGAACAGCCACGGAATGCCATCTAATGCCATGCTGTTTGTAGGAATCTTTAACCTGGCTCTTGTATTCATCATCGAGTACAGCGCATTCCTGCTGGAAATGACCACCACATCAATGACAGTGCTTACGGCTTCTGCCCTCGGATACTGTCTGGCCAACGGAATCGCATTGAGCGCTTTCGTCATCACAAGAAGGAACGCCAGATTCAAGAATCTGGACAGGCCCTTTAAGGCACCCAAGGGATGGCAGTACGTCATCTCTGTATTCGTGGTCATCCAGTTCTTTGTCTTCTTCCCCTGCCTGATGTATTGGAGTTACATCCAGTCTGGAGGATACATCGCCATCGCACTGGCGATCATCATCCTTCTAATCTTCATCCCGGTCTGGTACTGGGTTCAGAAGAACCAGGTCAGCGAGAAGGCAGAACCTCAGTCTGCTGAGTGACACTAATAAACAGGGGGAACAATCCCCCTTTACAAAACCACAGGGGTTGAATGCTTGTCATACGAGACAAAAGTCAAGATTTTCGATTTCATTCTGCAATCCCCGCTCCTTCCAGCCATAGGTGTATTATCATCCATCATTGGAATCGTCGCCTACTTCTTTCCCTGGTGCGATGGATACAACTATACTGGGATCGATTTCCTCATAGGAAATGCCACGGAGTTTGTGGGGATTCAATCATATCTACCTACTGTTCTCCTTGTATTCATGCTAGTCATCCTAGCACTATCGGTCATGGGAATTTCCGATAAGAAAAGAGCCTTAGGATTTTACGGCATGATTATATTCGGATTTGTTGGACTCGCCCTGGTAGTCCTTTTCGGTAACTGGGTACCTATGAGTGATTACAAGATTCTCGTCAACGGCGGAACCGGATTCTATCTCGCGATGGTTGCCTGCATAATGTACATCATGGCAGGAATAGTCGGATATTCTGTGCGCCCCCTCCCCCCACCACCTGCTAAGAAAACAAGCTCAGGATTGAAAAAATAATCCCAATTTCTAAACTATTTAAACCTTTTTATATTTATACGATGTATTTTTTTATTAATAGAAATCTTTATATATCATATCAAGCAGAGATTTTTCGATATGAGTAAAACTTAAATATTAAAAATTAAACAAATTGAAACAATTAGATACCTTTAAATAAAATGTAACTAATGATAAAACTACCCCTAAAGGAGGAATAAATAATGAGCAAAGAACAGATCCTCGCAGACCTCAAGACGTCTGTTGAGACATGGAACATCAAACTCGCCCAGGATGCTACCAACGCCGCCATCAACGAGGGAATCTCCATCGGAGAGATCATCGGAGACGGACTCGGAAAGGGAATGGAAGTCGTCGGAGAGAGGTTCGACAAAGCCGAAATCTTCCTACCCCAGGTCGTTGCCGCTTCCAAGACCATGGAGGCCGCTCTGAAAATCCTCGAGCCCCTGATGAGCAAGGGAGAGGGAGCCCTCAAGGGAACAGTCGTCATGGCTACCGTAGAGGGAGACATCCACGAGATCGGAAAGAACGTCTGCTGCGCCATGCTTCGCGGAGCTGGATACAACGTCATCGATCTCGGATGCGACGTCACCGCTCAGGACTTCATCGACGCCGGAGACGAGAACGAGGCCCAGGTCCTCGGTGGATCCGCCCTCATGACCACAACCCTCGAGGCCCAGAGAGAACTCGTTCAGGCCGTCAAAGAAGTCGAGGCCCCCTACAAGTGCATCTTCGGAGGAGCCCCCTGCAGCCAGGCCTGGTGCGACGAGATCGGAGCTGACGGCTACTCCGAGACCGCCAACGAGATCATCACCCTGGTCGACAAACTCGTTTCCTGAATATCTCAATCATAAGGTGAATTGAAATGGCAGCAACAAGAGCCCTTACAATCACGGACGTCTACGACAGGTTCGTGAAAGGAAAGAAGGTCAAGGTAGAGGACTGGGACTACAAGGTCATCCCCGAGAACCTGACCGCTCTGAAAGAGAAGTACAACATCAAGATCGACCCCAACACCATCATCCCCGAGGACAAGGAGCTCATCAACAACCTGTTCCAGGCCGGACTTGAGATGCTGGTCACCACCGGATACTACTGCCAGGACCTCGGCCGTGTCATGCACGTCACCGAGGAGGAAGTCTGGGAGGGAATCAAGAAGACCCCCACCAAGCTGATCCTGGGAGAGGGCAAAGACATCGCCAGGTTCTACCCCAGGCACGGCAACAGCCCCGTCAAGCCCATCATCCAGGGAGGACCCACCGGATCCCCCATCTCCGAGGACGTCTTCGTCCAGATCATGCAGTCCTACGCTCAGGAGGGCATCGTCGACGACCTCGTCAACGGAGTCATGACCACCATCGAGGGACACCCTGCCAAATCCAAGACCCCCTACGAGATCCGTGCCACCATGGCGGAGCTCAGGGCCACCAAAGAGGCCAGGGTCAGAGCCGGCAGGCCCGGACTCGGTGTTTAGGGACCTGAGACACCCCTCTCTGAGGCGGCCCGTCTCTGCGCAGACCTCCCCAACGCGGGACACAGGATCACCGACGCCCACGAGTGCTCCCAGCTCAACGAGCTGAAGATGGACATGACCGGACTGAACATGCTGGCCGGATGGACCACCGTCGGCGACACCATCATGATCGAGCAGATGCCCATCCTCGGTGGATACACCGGAGGAGTCGAGGAGACCGCCATCTGTGATGTCGCTACCACCCTCGGATCCTTCGCCTGCTTCAGCGGTAACTTCCACCTCGACGGACCTATCCACATCAGGTGGGGAACGACCATGGCCCGCGGAACCCTCCAGGTCGCCGCCCACGCCGCAGCAGCCATCGACGCCAACACCGACCTACTGCTCGCCAACCAGTACTACCCCATCGCTGGACCCTGCACCGAGATGTGCCTGCTGGAGACAGCCGCCCAGGCTATCACCGACACCGCGTCCGGAAGGGAGCTCCTGTCTGGATCCGCCGCCGCTAAGGGAGTCGTCCAGGACAAGACCACCGGAATGGAGGCCAGGATCATGGGTAACGCCGCTCTGGCAACATGCGGAATGAAGATCTCCGACGTCAACGACGTCCTGAACAAGCTCATCCCCATGTACGAGGCCCACTACACCGACGCCCCCGCTGGAAAGACCTTCCAGGAGTGCTACGACGTCAAGACCGTCAAGCCCACCCAGGAGTACCTCGAGGTCTACGACAAGGCCGTCGCGACCCTCAGGGACATCGGACTCGACATCAAGCACTGATTTCGGGATCGGTTAAACCATAAGGAACCAGCCCGAGGGGGCAAAACCCCTCGGGTACAAACCGCCGCGGGTTCCTTTTATTTTCCTCGCCCGTGGCGGGTAGCCAATAACTCACATCTAATAGCTGTGGCTATCGGGTCTAGACCATATGGACACACAAGCCCTTAATCATAAAATTCGAATACAGCATAGTAAAATTCAAATATGATGAATTAGCCAGGTGATGACCCAGATGACAGCGAAGAGGTATGTAGACATATACGAGGCCTACGATCGCTTCTACGAAGGGGAGAGAGTCAGAGAAGACCAATGGGACTACTCGATTGTCCCGACTAACGCTGCTCTGATGAAAGAGAAATACGACATATCCTTCGGACCTGACATCATACCAACAGATGAAGACCTCTGCGAGAGACTTTTCCTCGCGGGTGTCGATATGCTGCTCACCACTGGATTCTACAACACAGACTTGGGTCGCGTTTTGCACATAACAGAAGAAGAACTCTTTGAAGGCCTCAAGATGGCACCGAAAAAGCTTTCCCTAGGATCGGGAAAGGATAGAGTTAAATGCAAAGCCCGTCGTGGTAACGCCCGCAGAAAGCCTGTCATCCAGGGCGGACCCACTGGAGCCCCTGTCTCTGAAGACATATTCGTTCCCATGATTAAGTCGTACGCTCAAGAGCCAGTTGTTGACACCATTGTTAGTGGGGTCCTGAACACGGTCAACAACCACCCTGCTACGACAAACACCCCTTGGGAGATTCGCGCTACAATGGCCGAAATCCGTTACGTCCGCGAAGCTTGTCTAATGTCCCAGCGTCCCGGGATGTGCATATAGGGACCTGAGACCCCACTGTCAGCAGCGGGACGCATATCTTCGGACCTCACACCACACGGATTGAAGCCATTTGACGCCCACGAGTGCTCCCAGCTCAACGAAATGAAGATGGATATGTCTGGACTCAACATGCTCGCTGGCTGGGGAGCCTCGGGAGACGTCATCATGATGGAACAGATGCCTATTTTCGGAGGCTACATCGGAGACATCGAAGAAACAACCATCTGTGACGTTGCCACCATGATCGCATCCTTCGTCATATTCGACTGCGACATACACCTAGACGGTCCGATTCACATCAGATGGGGTACAACCACAACCAGAGAAACCCTCAAGATAGCTGCCCATGCCGCCGCAGCACTCGACCTCAACACGGATTTCCTCCTGGCCAACCAGTACTACACCCTGGCGGGACCCTGCACCGAAATGTGCCTTCTTGAGACCGCTGCACAGGCGATTACTGATACTGCATCTGGAAGAGAACTGCTCTCTGGGGTTGCATCCTCCAAAGGTGTATCTCAGGACAAGACTACCGGAATGGAGGCCAGAATGATGGGTGAAGCAGCTCTAGCTACATGCGGGATGGAAATCCAGGAAGTCAACCGCGTTCTGGACAGGATTCTTGAGCTATACGAGAATAATTTTGGCAAAGCACCCCAGGGCAAGAGATTCCAAGATTGCTACAACGTCAAAGAGGTTGAACCCTCCGAAGAATACATCGACCTTTATGACGATACCATAAAGACTCTGCTCCGCTGTGGCATTGAACTGTGATGTCAACTTCAGAAATTCCGTATATATAGATGCATCAAACTTATTACCATTCTTATTTATAATTTGTTATCAAACGAACATCGTCTGAAAAACCATATATAAAATTAATTATATGGTCACCAAGCAATGACCCAGACATCCAAACCCCCATATATTCCAATGTTTTAAATCGGAAATCGTTATATACGGTCTCAACAGGTTTTTCGTCCGATGGAGGGCGGTCCGGCGACCAGCGGGTCTCTAAAACCTAGCCAGCGGGGATCGACACCCCGGCCTTTCGCTTTCATATCGGTGACACCACATGTGTGTAAGATTCACAGACCCTCAGATTCAGCGCCTTATGGAGTACGGTGACGAGGACCGCTCCGACATGGAGTTCTTCGACACCGCGGAACGCGACAAACAGTTTGCCAAGCTTATGTCAAAGACCCAAGCGGCGAATGACGCTGGCATCTCTGACCTCATCGCAAATCCCCACAGGCACGACCTATCGCTCCTGGAGGCCGCCATTGCCGAAAAGCTCACGGCAAGAGGGTTCATCGAAGTCAGGACACCCATAATGATTTCCACCAATGCCCTCTCGAAAATGACCATCACAAGCGACCACCCCCTGTACAAGCAGGTGTTCTTCGTGGATGACAAGAGATGCCTAAGACCTATGCTCGCACCCAACCTGTACGTCGTGATGAGAAAACTCAGAGACCACACCGATGGCCCCGTGAAGATCTTCGAGATGGGGTCCTGCTTCAGGAAGGAATCGAAGAGCAACGTACACCTTGAGGAATTCACGATGATGAACCTGGTCGACATGGGTCCCGACGGCGATCCAATGGAATGCCTCAAGTCTTACATAGCAGACGTGATGGACGCCGCGGGACTGGAGTACACCTTGTCCAGAGAAGAATCCGACGTCTATGTCGAAACTCTCGATGTGAACGTGAACGGAGAGGAGGTCGCATCCGGAGCAATCGGACCACACATCCTCGATCCGGCGCACGACGTACACGAGCCCTGGGCGGGAGTGGGATTCGGACTCGAGAGACTCCTGATGCTCAAGAACGAGAAGAGCAGCGCCAAGAAGATGGGCAAGAGCATCACCTACCTTGACGGATACAAGATAGATTGAGTGATGACAATGGGTCAATGGGACGAATGCCTGGGAGAGACTACATCAGGATGTGATGTCGGTCCGACATGCCATACAAACCAACGCGTTAAGCCGGTGGAGGGAGCGTAGAATGAGACTATGCATCGTCGGTGGTGCGTTACAAGGTATGGAAGCTACCTTCCTAGGGAAGAAAGCAGACTTCGAGACCGTAGTCCTGGACAGGAAACCGACCGCACCTGCACTGTCATTTTGCGATGAACCGCATGTCCTGAACCCCCTGGAGAATCCAGATGAGGCCAGAAAAGTGTTCGAATCATGCGATGCCGTCATCCCCGCCTGCGAGGAATTGGATCTGCTCAAGTCTCTCGATTCCATGCTCTCTGGTTCCTCCGTGGAGTTCCTCTTCGATCTGGAGTCGTACGGAGTATCATGCTCCAAGAAGAGATCCAACGAGGTCATGTCCTCGGTCGGCGTACCTCTTCCACAGCCGTGGCCGGAATGCGGATTCCCAGTCATTGTGAAGCCGTCGTCCCAGAGCGGAAGCGTTGGAGTTTCGGTGGCCTTCGACCAGGAGGATGTGGAAAGGGGACTTGATACTGTGAGGACGCTCGGGGACGAGCCAGTCATACAGGAGTTCGTCCACGGGCGCAGCATGTCCGTGGAGGTCATCGGCAACGGCGATACGGCAAGATCCTTCGTCACGACGGAGGTCATGCTGGACCACAACTACGACTGCAAAATGGTCCGCTGCTTCCCCGACCTGCTCAGCCCCGAGGAGGATAAGTTCTTCGGCAAGATCGGCGTCGACGTGGCAGAGGCCATTGGACTCAAAGCTCTCATGGATGTGGAAGCCATAGACACCCCTAAGGGGTTGCGCGTACTCGAAATCGACGCCCGCATACCCAGCCAGACGCCCGCCGCCATCCTGACGGGCACGGGCATAAACCTCCTAGAGGAACTGGTAGCGTCCCGCACAGACAGGGAAACCGGCAGAACCAACAGCGGAAGGTCTGGGATCTATTGGCACATGTACCAGAAGGACGGCGTGCTCCGCACCAACGGGGAGAAGGAGTTCGGACACGTCAGGAACCCTAGAATGGAGAGAGGACTGTTCGGCAGTGACGACTCCATCACCGACTACGAGTCCGGAAGCAAGGACTGGCACGGCACCTTCATGGTGTCCGCCGACACTCCCGAGAAGGCCGAGGCAAGACGTGAAAGCGTCATAAAAAAGATAATCGAAACGTGCCAGGTGGACACATACATCGATGGCACCCCGGATGTGATATGATGACGAGGCTCACACCAGACATGATCAAAGACGTCCCGGAAGACAAAATCGACCTGGATACGAGACTACTGCAGGCCACAGGCAAGACGGTCAAGGGGATCGCGCTAGAGGCCGCGGACCTACCAGACGATACGGATCTGTCCAGATTCAAAGTGGCCGTTGTCCCGATCACTTCGGGACTCGGCATAATTAGCGGCTTCTCCGCATCCGTGGACGCCATCGTCCGCAGGCTCGGAATGGACAGCCACGTCACCAAGGGCACTGACGTGAACGGATTCACCGAGGCCATTCGCGAAGGTGCCGACATCATTATGATGGCCGACGACAACATGTTCATAGCATACAACATGAAGGAGATGAAAGAGACCGACAACTCCTGGGGAACAGCTAAAGGCTACGCCGTAGCATTGAAGAACGCCGCTGGCGGACTGGAAGGGAAGAGGGTCCTCGTCATCGGCGCCGGCATGGTCGGATCTTGGGCGGTCAGGTTCCTGAAGGACATGGGAGCCGACGTCTACGTGACTGATATAGTCTACGAGAAGGCGGAACGCCTGAAAGAGTATGGTGCCAAACCATTGCGTGACGTCATGAAGGCGATTTCCGAGAACACACTACTTCTCAACGCGGCACCGTTCATTATCCCAGGGGAGATCATAGCTGAGGGATCCATATTCTCCAGCCCTGGTGTCCCCCATTACTACGACCAGTTGGGCAGGAGCAAAGCGAAGGCCGTCATCCATGACCCGCTGGAGATAGGCGCTGCCGTCATGGCGGTCAACAGCGCAGGATATTCGATTAGGAAAGAGTGATTGAAATGAGATACGGAATAGCATTGGATCTCGGAACCAGCGGGTTCCGTACCCAGGCAATCGACCTGGATACCAAAGAGACTGTGGCGACCGCGATCACGGAACGCCACCCCATACCTGGGATGAACGTCATAGACCATGTGAACTTCGCCATCAAATCCGGCGAGGATGTGGCGAACGGACTCATGATCGGAGCAATCAACAACCTGTTCAGGGAGTTCAACATAGACCTCTCCAAAGTCGAGATCATCGCGGTCTGCGGGAACCCATTCCAGCTATCCCTGTTCCAGAACATAGAGATCAGGGACCTGGCCTACGCGGGAAAGAACATGCTGAAAGAGCTCGGAGTTGTATCGCCTCCCAGAGACGGGGACGTCATCGACGCATCATCCCTCGGCATCAAAGGGATGCCCGACGCGAAGGTCATCATACCGCCAGCGGTCACCCATGAAATCGGAGCCGACGCCATCGCCATGATGCTGATGACCGACATCCTCGACGAGAAGGACCCCTGCATCGTCGTCGACTACGGGACCAACGCCGAGATGGCCCTGGTCCGTGACGGAAACGTCTACACTGGATCCGCTGCGGCCGGTCCCGCCCTCGAGGGACAGGAGATCGAGCGCGGCATGCTCGCCGCCCCCGGCGCACTGAGCGAGGTCGAGATCACCGACAAAGGATGGAGATGCTACGTCCTGGACGACACCATCGCCGCCGTAGAAGGCGACCTCATCGACCCCATATCGGGCGAGATCATAGAGGAAGGTCCCATGCACGGGAAGGCGATAGGAATCACCGGAACCGGAGTCATCGCAGCCCTCTGCAACGGACTGAAACAGGGCATCATCATACCTCCGGCGATCAAGACCGAGGACGGACTCCTGCATCTGCAGGACGGCATAACAATCTCTTCCCACGACGTGGAGGAGGCGGGCAAAGCCATAGGTGCCCTCCGCGCAGGGTTCCTCACATTGCTGGACGACTCCGGCCTATGGGTAAGCGACGTCAAGAAGGCATACATGTCCGGCGCATCCGGACTCTATGTTGACGCCAGGAAGGCGCTCCAGATCGGTATGGTCACCCCCGGTGCCACAGACATAGTCCAGTTCGGCAACACATCCATCGGCCTGGCCAGGAAGCTCATCTTCGGGGAGGTCACCCTGGAGAGCCTCAGGGAGTTCGCCAAGAAGCTGAGGGCGACCCACTGCATGTTCGCCACCGCGCCCGTGTTCAAGGACCTGTACTCGATCGAGTACTCCATCTGGTGCGGAGGCATGCCGTACTCCGAGTACAACAACATGCTCGACCTGTACAACCTGCCCCACCTTCCGGACATGCCCGACGCGAAGGACGTCAAGGTCACACGCCTGGCGGTCAGGGACCTGCCCGACACCGAGAAGTGCAAGGTCCACATAATCAAGGCCGGAACCGTGCTGACCGGAATCCTCGATGGATGCATCGGATGCAAGAAGTGCATGAAGGCCTGCCCCGAGCATGCCCTGACAATCGTCGCAGAGGGCGTCTCCCAATACAGAGCGAACATCGAGTCGGACCGTTGCGCGGGAACAGCCTGCAGAAGATGTGAGGCAGCCTGTCCCAAGAACGTCATGCACACATCCGAACTCAAGACCCTGAACGTCTGAAGAAACACTGAAACGACGGATTCCGTCCCATCCTTGGAACGGAATCCGTCACTTTATCCTGTCCAGACTGCGTTTTACTTAATGAGGACGCTGGATACCCCGCGACAAGACCTCAGTTCTGGAATGGCCTCTGGCGGGATCTTACCATAGGCGACCACCTGGAGCACCGCTCCGTTGCCGGAATCGTCGACCATTGCCTGCCTCACGGAGACGTTCGCCCTGAACAGAACCTCCGTGATGTTGGCCAGTATGCCGGGGAGTTTCGCATCGGTAGGAGTGATCACTATGGACGAGCACCCCATCTCGGGAGCCATATCGACCATTGACAAAGTGGGTCTAGCCTTGGAGAATATAGCATCAAGCTCCGGTGTCGACGATATGCGTTCCAGCGTGGATCTGACGACCCTTCTGTCCACCCCGCAAGCACGTCCGATGGCGGAGTCGCCCTGCTCTATGTCACCGCAGAATGCGTGTCCGTTCATAACTCTGATTCCGCATGCGAGCAGGGTACTGGCCACCTTCTGCTGGGAAGGATATCCGCTGAAGTGATCCCCGAAGAATTCCATGGTGCAGCATTTCTTCGGACATTGATAAAAACATATGCCCGCCGGAATCGACGCTCATCCGAAAAACGCTAAAGAATCGTCTTTCCGATAAATTTTATAAAGACGTGAAGGATGTGAAATCAGGTGTGTCCCATGCCAAACACTGATGAACTCAGGCAGCAGATCGAAGTCATCGACGAGCAGATCATCGACCTCATAGCGACCCGCATGGAGATTGCGGACGAGCTCGCCAAGGCCAAGAAGAAGAGTTCTCAGCGGTACTGGGACGAGGAGAAGGAGAGGATGGTCATCCAGAGGTACCACGAGCTCTGCGAGGAGGTCAGCCTCTCCGAGACCGAGGCTAGGCAGATTGCAGAGGTCATCCTTCATATCTCGAAGGAGAGGCAGAAGCAAATCTTCGAGTGAATCACATCGATAATCTATGTATGGATGGATAGTCCATCCTCGGGCAGAAACTTAAACGATGCCATACTATTGTGTCTGCAGTGCCCAGTAAATCAAGCCTAGCCGCTTTTTTCAAGGACAACCACCATGTGGCCATAGGGTTCTCTGGAGGAGTCGACTCCTCGTACCTAGTCCACATCGCAGTCTCGGAGAGAGCGGATGCATTGCCCATCTTCATCAAAACTCCGTTCATCAAGGACTCTGAACAGAATGATGCCGAGCAGTTCTGTTCGAAACATGGCATCAGAATGGAGATTGTCAACATCGACCTGTACTCCGACGAGAACATCGTAAGCAACGGTGCAGACAGGTGCTACTATTGCAAGAAGGCCATGTTCGAGAAGGTGAACGAGATTGCCGCTAAGCATGGATGCGATGTCGTAGCCGATGGAACCAACGCCTCCGATTCCGAGGAAGACAGACCGGGAACCAGAGCACTCCGCGAACTGGGCATCAGATCCCCTCTGAAAGACTCAGGTCTCTCCAAAAGCGCTATCCGCAGGATGTCCCGCATGGACAGGCTGGAGACCTGGAACAAACAGTCAAACTCCTGCCTCGCCACCAGGATCGAGACCGGCGTGAGGATAACCCCGGAACTCATCGCCAGAGTGGCGGCATCAGAGGATGCGTTGGCCGCGCTGGGATTCTCGGGGATCAGGGTGCGTACCGACGGAAAATCCGCAAAAGTTCGGTTCTGTAAATCTCAGATTGCCGATGCCCGTTCCAGAATCGACGAGATAATGAGTGCCATAGCACCTTATTTCAACGAAGCAAGCATCGATGATGTGACGAGGGACGAGTGATGGACGGTCGGGGGGTCAGAGAGCTTCTGCAGGAGGTGGCGGACGGCAGGGTGTCCGTCGACGACGCAGTCCTGAAGCTGAAGCAGCAGCCGTTCGAGGATCTTGGCTTCGCAAAGGTAGACCTCCACCGCGGACTGAGACAGGGCGTGCCGGAGGTCATCTTCGGAGCCGGCAAGACCCCTGAGCAGATTGCAACAATTGCGGAAAGGATGCTGGAACGCGGGGAGACGTCCGTCCTGATTACAAGGATGCCCCCCGAGACGGCGGACATCGTATCCCGTTCCGTCGACATCGTATACGACCCCGTCAGCCGCATTGCGGTCGCGGGGAAGACGAACGAGGAACGTGTCGGGAAGATAACGGTCATGACGGCCGGCACCAGCGACATCCCGGTCGCGGAGGAGGCGGCACAGACGGCTGAGGCTCTGGGGAACAACGTCGTCCGCATTTTCGACGCTGGCGTTTCGGGGATCCACAGACTCCTTGCCCACTCCGACGACATCATGACCTCTCGCGTGATAGTAACGGTGGCAGGCATGGAGGGCGCTTTGGCGAGCGTAGTGGGAGGTATTGCGGACTGCCCGGTCATCGCGGTTCCGACAAGCGTAGGATACGGTGCGTCCTTCGGAGGACTTTCAGCACTTCTCACGATGCTCAACTCATGCGCAAGCGGGGTGTCGGTCGTGAACATCGACAACGGGTTCGGCGCCGGCTACCTCGCCAGCATGATCAACCGCATAGGACTTGACTGATTGACCGAAGGGCACACGGATATCGCATCTCACGGTCTCGCCTCCCTTCTCACGCGCTATCTATTAATGTCTGCCCGAGATTCCCCGTCAATATTGGGGGAATCCCGAAATGAGCAAGATCAGCGTAGCAGTCCTCGGAGCGACGGGGATGATTGGGCAGAGATTCATCCAGATGCTGGAGGACCATCCGTATTTCGAGATTGAGGGGCTTTACGCCTCTGAGAGGTCGCAGGGCAAGAGGCTCGGAGACGTCCTGAAGGTCAGGGATCACGAGTACCTTGACGACACGATGGACAGGAAGATCGAGACCATGGACATCTCCAAGATCGCCAAGAACTGCAGAATCGCATTCAGCGGAATCCCGTCCGACCTGGCCGGACCCACCGAGACCCAGCTGGCAGAGGCGGGCATCGCAGTGTTCACCAACGCCGGCAGCCACAGGATGGATCCCCACGTCCCGATCCTCATCCCCGAGGTCAACCCCGATCAGTTCGAGGCCGTGAAGGATCAGCCCACCTACAGCAGCTCCGGAGGCTACATCGTCACCAACGCCAACTGCTCCTCCACCGGCATCGCCGCCCCTCTAAAGGCCATCGATGATGCATTCGGACTGAGACAGGTCTTCGTTTCCACGTACCAGGCGCTGTCCGGAGCGGGCTATCCCGGCGTCCCCTCGCTAGACGCCGTCGGAAACGTCGTCCCGTTCATCAGCCACGAGGAGGAGAAGATGGAGTCGGAGCTTGCGAAGATGCTCGGAACCTATGAGAACAACGAGTTCAAGTTCGCCAAGTTCAAGGTCATAGCCAACTGTGCCAGGGTGCCCATCGTGGACGGGCACCTGGAGTCCCTAGTGCTGGACATGGAGCAGCAGCCCACCCTAGAGGAGCTCGAGAGATGCCTCGTCGACTTCCGCGGGGAACCCCAGAAGCTGGGGCTGCCATCAGCGCCCATCCAGCCCATCATCGTAAGGAAAGAGGACAACAGACCGCAGCCCGTGTTCGATGCCATGGCCGGCAGACCAGCCCGCGCTAAGGGAATGGCCGTCACAATAGGCAGACTCAGACAGAGCGACAGATACTACAAGGCATTCGCGATGAGCCACAACACCCTCCGCGGAGGGGCTGGGGGATCTGTCCTCAACGCCGAGCTCGCCAAGGCCAAGGGCATCCTCTGAAACGGGCATCACTGTCCACCAAACCTTTCCAAACACCTTCCCTTCTCCCGACACCCACATGTTCAACCGCATTAGCTTTAACTGCATTGGATGTTATGTCCAACAGATACTATGACTGACGACAAGAGAGCAATACTCGTGACCAGCTTCGGTACGAGCTACAACGAGAACCGCGCCAAAACCATCGAGGCCATAGAGTGCCAGACCGCGGAGAAGTTCCCCAACTGGGATGTGCGCCGCGCTTTCACCAGCAGGATGATCATCAAGAAGATTCTGGAGCGCGACGGGGAGAGGATCGACTACATTTCCGACGCCATGGAAAGGCTCGTCTCCGAGGGATACGAACAGGTCGTCGTACAGCCGACCCACATCATGAACGGTACCGAATACGACGACGTCGTCAGAATCGTGTCCGAACACTGTGGCAACATCCCGATTCTCAGGATGGGCAAGCCCCTGCTGACAACCGTGGAGGATTACGACGAACTCGTGGACGCCATGGAGAGGTCCCTGTTGAAGGAGGTCGCCGATGACGAGGCCCTGGTGCTGATGGGCCACGGCTCCGAGCACTACGCCAACGCCACCTACAGCCAACTCCAGATTAAGCTCTGGCTCGCAGGTCACGACAACGTATTCGTGACCACAGTTGAGGGCTACCCGGAGTTTATTGACACCATAAGCCTGATGAAGGGATGCGGAAAGAACAAGGTTGTACTGTTCCCTCTGATGGTGGTCGCAGGAGATCACGCCAACAACGATATGGCTGGAGACGAGGAGGATTCTCTGAAGTCAGTGCTCGAGTCTCAAGGCTATGAAGTCCGTTGCATCGTGAGGGGCATGGGCGAGTATCCCGAGTTCAGGGAACTGTTCATGGATCACATCGAGGCCGCCGTCAACAGCATCTGACCGATGGGCGAGGGGGCTTGAACGCCCCCACTCAACCTGTTTCCGGGATTCAGAGGTTCAGTGCGATCATCGCTGTGGCCAGCTCGCCCACGGGCTGTCCGTAGTACCTGTGAATTATCACATTGCTGGTGGGGGAGGGGAACCATATGATGCAGCCAGTCTCCTCGGGAATCCACCCCGTGCTCCCGTAATAGGGCACAGCAAGCATATCCATGGTCGGGGTCCCCTCAAGCGGAATCTCCGGGTACATGACGAAATCATCGGATATGAACATGACATCGTTGCGCTTCGAATACTCCAAGATTTGGGACTTCGGTATGTCATGACCGACGATCTTTCCGTCCTCCCCCACCATGTGCATGGTGACTTCATCCGGGGTCCAGAAAGTCTCGTCCTCAAAGACGCAGAGTATCGTGTTTCTCTTCAGACATTCATCGAGTCCCGAATTCTTTACGGGCATGCTGCCCATAGCGCCTGTGACGGTCGCCTCCTCCTCGAGGATGCGCCTGCAAAGGTCATCTGGCATTATTTCCGCACGGACTGCCCCCCGCTCTTTCATCAGACCAATGATGACATCCTGAACATCCATGCAATGGCATCTGGCTATCCACTAATAATACTGTTCATAGAATGAAAAACAATTGTCTGGCACATGAATAGCTTTTATTAATCAGGATGCTTTGGCTTACCACGATACTATGGATGTCGCTTTGCTGTGGGTCATCTTCGGAGGCTTCCTTGAACCCCTGTGGGTCATCGGCCTGAAGAAATACAATGACACACACAGCCTAATTTGGGGTGCCTTTGCGATTCTCTTCATATTCCTCAGCCCATGTTGCATCGCGTTCGCAATGGAGTCCATGTCGGTAGGCGTCGCCTACTCAATATGGACCGGAATTGGGGCCGTGATGACGGTCCTCTCTGGCGTAGTGCTATACAAGGAAAAGCTGGACAGACTGAAGGTCTTCTTCGTCTTCCTGATCATCGTGGGTGTCGTAGGATTAGAAATGTCCTCCGAGGTGATACTGTGAACAAATCATGGCTCTGGGTCCTTCTTGGAGGGGTATTCGAGACTGGGTGGGCAACAGCGATGAAACTGTCCAACGAATTCACAAACCTGCCCTGGACAGTCATCACACTGATTTTTATCGTCATAAGCGCCGTGCTCCTGAACGTAGGCCTTAAAGCCGGTCTCCCGATGGGCCCATGCTACGCGGTATGGGTGGGAATAGGCGCCATAGGCTCCATCATCGTCGGCCTGGTGTTGTTCGGCGAGGTTTTGAACATAGTTGGATGGATCTTTTTAGCGGTGATCATCACTGGGATCATCGGACTGAATCTGATTACCGAAGGTGAGACGCCTGATTCGAAAGAGAATGAGAAAAAGTCCGCCTGATACGTCCACAAAAGATTTCATTGACAAGGTCTCCTGCTTAATCCGAGGTGCCTGAACTGAGGAGGCAGGAGACCACTTTTTCTCGTCCTACATCTCTGTCATCATTTCTGCACGATGTATGTTCTAAACCGCATCACTAACATCCGAATTAGACATGCGACCTGTCACAGAAAATAGAAGGGACGGAACATCATCACGAAATGGTCCACTGCCTGATTGTGAGTTTGAAGTAATATCCAAACTCCCTATTCTGCGATGCATTTAATCAGGTATTCACTCGGAACAAAATCGACAAAGATTATTCCGACCCATTCAATCCTTTGGATGGCCAGAATCGATGTAATGAACCGTACTGTCAGCCCTCTTCTGTCCACTAATGCCTTTCATCTTCTATGCACACGACTGAAACCTTATTTACAACGCGATTATAGGGAATCTCCAGAGGAGCCAAATGACGCTTAAATTCGGAGTACCCAACAAAGGACGCTTGAACGAGAGGACCATCGAGCTGCTGGCCAAGGCGGGCATCGACCTCGGAGAGGATGTCGGACGCAGACTGTACATCAGGGCGAGGAATCAGGACATAGAGGTCCTGTTCCTGAGGGCCCAGGACATTCCCGAGTTCGTGGCGACTGGGGCGATTGACATAGGCATCACGGGTCAGGACCAGGTTGCCGAGGCTGGAGCAAAGCTGGAGCAGGTTCTGGAGCTCAGATTCGGGTACTGCCACATGGCAGTGGCGGTGCCGGAGGCCTCTGGCATCAAAGATTCCTCCGAGATCAAGGACGGAAGCAAGATTGCAACGTCCTACCCCAACATCGCGAAGCGCTATTTCGAGTCCCTCGGCAAGAACGTCAGCATCATAGTGGTCACCGGCGCGGCGGAGATCATGCCCTATCTGGGCATCTCCGACTACATCGTCGACCTCGTATCCACAGGCTCCACACTGAAGATGAACAGGATGATAGAGGCAGGCAGGATTCTCGATTCGCAGGCCGCCGTGTTCACATCGAAGCAGGCCATGGAGAGGTACGGTGAGCAGATCGGCGAGATCGTGAGCTCCATCCAAAGCGTCATCGACGCCGAGAACAAGAGGTACATCATGGCCGACGTCCCACGCGACAGGCTTGAGGATGTCGAGCGCATCATCCCCGGCATCGGAGGGCCCACGATCCTCGACATCGCTGGAAACAGTGGTTTCATGGCCGTCCATGCGGTAATCGACTCCGACCAGACGTTCCACGTCATAGCCGAGCTCAAGAAGATCGGCGCCAAAGGCATCCTGACCACACCCATCGAGAGGCTGGTGAACTGAGATGGAGCCCGACAGGAGCATAATGAGGGAGACCACCAGGGACTTCCAGACCTACTACAGTCCCATGCTCCACGGAGAGATCAGGCTCGACACCAACACGAACGTGCTGGGTTCCAATCCCGCTGCTGCCAAGTACCTCAGGACCCACACGTGGGATCTGAACGGCTACCCCGACACCTACTCCAGGGACCTGCGCACCGCACTCGGGGAGCTGTACGGTATCGAATCAGACTGCATCATCGCCGGCAACGGCTCCGACGAGATGATCGACGTCGTCTTCAAGACGTTCACGAACTGGGGCGACAACAGCGTCGTTCCAGTGCCCTCGTACTCTCTCTACGACTACTTCGTCAAGATGAACGGAGGGAGGGCGATCCCAGTGGACCTCACGGAGGACTTCCAGCTGGACGTGGACTCCATGGTCAAACAGGAGAATGCCAAGGTCACCATCGTCCCGTCTCCGAACAACCCCACCGGTAACTGCTTCAGGACCAAGGACCTGGAGGAGCTCATCTCCAGGTTCGACGGCATCGTGGTCATGGACGAGGCGTACACCGAGTACTCCGGCAATGACGGGTTCATAAAGAAGACGGCCGAGTTCGACAACCTCGTCGTCACGAGGACGTTCTCCAAAGTCTACGCAATGGCCGCTCTGCGTGTGGGTTACATGGTGGCCAACAGGAAGCTCACCGACATGATGATGAGCGTCAAAATCCCCTACTCGCTGAACGCCATCAGCGAGGGCGCGGCCGTCGCGGCCCTGAAAGACCAGGACTTCGTGAAAAGAAGCGTGAGCATGGTCGCGGAGCAGAGGCCGAAGCTTGCGGACGGACTCAGAAAACTGGGATTCGAACCGTTCCCCTCAGATTCCAATTTCATACTCGCCAGGTCACCCATCGACCACACCGCCCTCGTCGAGGGCCTCAAGAGGAAGGGCATCCTCATACGCGACTTCGGATCAAAGCGCAGGACAGAGAACTGCGTCAGGCCCACAGTCGGCACCGAGGAGCTTAACAGACTGCTCCTGGAGAAGATCGCAGAGGTGATTGACGAATGCCGCTGAGAGTGACTCTCACGGACTACGGCGTCGGGAACCTGTACTCCATCCGCAGGTCCCTGGAGAACTGCGGTGCGGAGGTCACCACTGTGAAGGACATGAAGGACGTCCTCGACGCTGAATGCATCGTGTTCCCGGGCGTCGGAGCGTTCGACAAGACCATGGAGAAGCTCCAGCCATACAGGGAGGAAATAAGGGAGAAGCTCCTGACAGGCACCCCGGCTCTCGGAATATGCATCGGCATGCAGATCATGTACGGCTCAAGCGCCGAGGGGACCACACCGGGCCTCGGTCTGTTCGACGGCGACGTCGTGCCGCTCGTTGGGAAGGTCATACCGCACATGGGCTGGAACCAGGTCGTTTCGAACGATGCGCTCATGGACGGTGTCGAGGACAACAACTTCTACTTCGCTCACTCATACCGCGGGAACCCCTCGGAGGACATCACCATTGGGAGGACCGAGTACGAGGGGACCGAGATCCCTACGTTCTTCAGAAAAGCCAACACA
Organism: Candidatus Methanomethylophilaceae archaeon; assembly: GCA_944321985.1. Classification (GTDB taxonomy): domain Archaea; phylum Thermoplasmatota; class Thermoplasmata; order Methanomassiliicoccales; family Methanomethylophilaceae; genus Methanoprimaticola. The sequence continues at coordinate 5,727 of CALUNK010000011.1, read as the reverse complement.
TACGGTACGCAGTTCCACCCAGAGAAGAGCAGCAAGTCCGGCATGGCATTCCTCAGGAACTTCATCGCCTTCGCGGAGTCAGTACTATGATGATAATTCCCGCCGTGGATGTGCTGGACCATCAGGTCGTGCAACTTGTCGGTGGAGTGCCGGGAAGCCAGCAGATTGTTATGCCGAACCCCGCCGAGGTTGCGGAGATGTGGATAGAGAAGGGAGCCAGATACCTCCACCTGGTGGATCTAGACGGCGCCTTCGGAAAGGAGAGCAACATACCTGTGTTCAAGAGGATCATCAGGGATGTCGATGTCCCGGCACAGGTCGGGGGAGGGATCAGATCAGCCGAGACCATCGACGAGCTGATATCGGCCGGAGCTGACCGTGTCGTCGTCGGGACCAAGGCCGTCAAGGATCCGGACTGGCTGGCGGAGATGGCGGACAGGCATCCAGGCAGAATCGTCCTCAGTATGGACACGAAGGCCGGACGCATAGCCATCAAGGGATGGCAGGAATCCGCGCAGATGACCGTGGAAGAGATGTTCGACATAATCAGGGACCTGCCGCTGGCCGGAGTTCTCAACACGAATGTGGATGTGGAGGGCCAGAAGAAGGGCATCGACGAGAGGCAGGCGAGGGACTTCATATCACGTTGCCCCTGCAAGGTTATCGCATCCGGAGGGGTCACCTCCAAGAGAGATGCCGACATCCTCGCAGATGCGGGCGCTGACGGAGCCGTCGTGGGTCTGGCACTGTACACCGAACTCATAAGGCCATGGGAATGGGACACTCCCTGGATGGCTGACGGGACACGGTGAAACCTCTTCAATTCCGATTTTTCGGTTCTCCTAACGGCGTTACATTTAATTCGTCCGACCATTATCCTCGCCACATGAAGATGCCCTGCGAGCTAATCGTCACCCACATCCTGCCTACTGCAAGGGGTGCCCTGGCAAAGGAACTGGTCCACAACCATGGAATGACCCAGGTGCAAGTGGCGAACCTCTTCGGCGTCACCAGTGCCGCCGTGTCCCAATACATCAAGGGACTCAGGGGAGGCAACAACCTCATCGACAAGAGCGCATACCGTGATGACTTCTACAAGATGATAGCCGATACGGCCGACGTCGTGGCCAACGGCAAGGACCTCACAGAGGCGCTCTGCGAGATCTGCAACTTCGTCAAGACCAGTGGGCTGCTCAAGGCACTCTACGTCTACGAAGGCTACAGCGGAGAGCTCGGGGTCTGCATGGAGTGCCCCCGCACCACCATCACCATCCCGGAAGGCCTCTGATAAAGCACGCGGACGCGCATTATTTTTTTATTTCCTATACGTACGCGGACATGTTACCATGACCGCCAGGACGTCCTCAATAGAGCGCAGCACAAGGGAGACCAGGATCTCCGTGGACCTCGACATAGACGGCACAGGAAAGTTCGACGTGACGTGCGAGATCCAGTTCCTGAAGCACATGACCGAAACGCTTGCCAGGTACGCCAGCTTCGACCTCGTCCTCAGCGCCGAGGGCGACAACGACCACCACATCATCGAGGACACGGCCATCACTCTAGGCAAGGCGATAAGGCAGGCTATGGGGGAGGAACCCATCGAGAGGATGGCCACGGCCGTCATCCCCATGGACGACGCCCTCGTGATGGCCTCCCTCGACCTCGTGGACCGTCCGTATGCGGACATCGACTGCCCCGATCCGCTGTACACTCACTTCATGAGAAGCCTGGCCATGTCTGCCGGCATGACCCTGCACATAGTGGTCATCAGAGGATTCGATGAGCACCACATCATCGAGGCCGGGTTCAAGGCCACCGGCAAGGCCCTTGCCGCAGCCCTCAGGCGCCGCGAGACCGAACTGAGCACGAAGGACCGCGAAATCATAGCGTGATACCATGCTGACCAAAAGGATCATCCCATGTCTAGATGTCAAAAACGGCAAGGTCGTCAAGGGGATCAACTTCAAGGGTCTCCGCGACGTCGGCTACCCGCCGGAGATGGCAGCGAATTACGAGATGCAAGGAGCGGATGAGATCACCTTCCTGGACATCACTGCCTCCCTCGAAACCAGACAGACGATGCTGGACATCGTCTCGGAAACCGCCGGCAAACTGTTCGTTCCGCTGACGGTCGGAGGGGGGATAAGAAGCGTCGACGACATGAGGGATGCCCTCAACGCCGGTGCTGACAAGGTCTCCGTCAACTCCGCCGCCGTCAAGAACCCGCAGATCGTCTCCGAATGCGCCGAGAGCTTCGGCAGACAGTGCGTAGTGGTGGCGATCGACGGCAAAAGGGTCGACGACCACTGGGAGGTGTTCACGCACGGAGGGACCCGGTCCACAGGAATCGATGCGGTGGAATGGGCGAAGAAGGTCGAGGACCTCGGGGCTGGGGAAATCCTACTCACATCTATGGACACCGACGGGGTGAAGAACGGATACGACATCCCACTCACAGCAGCAGTGGCTGACGAGGTCAACATCCCGGTCATAGCCTCGGGCGGATGTGGCTGCAAGGAGCACATCTACGATGTTTTCTCCCAGACTGGAGCATCGGCGGCGCTGGCGGCATCGATTTTCCATTACAACGAGTGCACTGTCGGAGAGGTCAAGGAATACCTCAGAGACAGAGGGATCGTGGTCAGATGAACGACCTGAAATACGATGACAAGGGACTGATCCCCGTCGTGGTCCAGGACTGGATCACCAACGAGGTGCTCATGGTCGCATGGGCTAACGAAGAGGCCGTCTCCAAGATGTACGAGACGGGCTACACGCACTTCTGGTCCAGAAGCAGGCAGAAGCTCTGGAAGAAGGGCGAGGAATCCGGACACCTGCAGAAGATCAAATCGATACAGAAGGACTGCGACGCGGACACCCTGCTGGTAAGGGTCGAACAGGTCGGCGGCATCGCCTGCCACCTCAACAAGCCCTCGTGTTTCGATGAGACCATCTACGGCAGCACCGAAGACACCATGGCAATCATCCCCGACCTCAGGAGGGTGCTGAAGGACAGGCACGAGAACCCGGAGGACGGGAGCTACACATGCAAACTCTACAGCAATGAAACCAAGATGTGCAAGAAGATCGTGGAGGAGGCCACCGAGTTCGTACTGGCGATCAAAGACCGCAACGAGGATGAGATGTGCTGCGAGCTCGCAGACCTGATCTACCACACCATGGTCGCCGTCGAGAAGATGGGCGTACCCATGGAAAAGGTCTACAAGGAACTGTGGGAGAGATCGCAATGAGAGCGGACCTCCACACCCACACCATTTTCAGCGACGGGGAGCTCATTCCCGCCGAACTCGTTAGGAGGGCGATGGTCCTCGGACACGACCTGATAGCCATCACAGACCATGTGGACATGACCAACGTGGAGTTCGTGGCATCGAACGTGGCCAAGGCAGTCGAGCTCTGCGAGGACTACATCAGGGTCATCCCGGGTGTTGAGATCACTCACGTCCCACCGTCCAAGATCGACAGCGTGGCCAAGCTCGCAAGGAAGAGCGGCGCGGAGTGGATCGTGGTCCATGGCGAGACCGTGACCGAGCCCGTGGCCCCAGGGACCAACCGCGCTTCGGTGGAGAATCCGGAGATCGACGTCCTCGCCCACCCTGGATTCATCACACTCGAGGAGGCTCAGATCGCCAAGGACACCGGCGTACTGCTGGAGGTCTCAGGCCGTGCCGGACACAACATCACCAACGGCCATGTCGTCAATATGGCGAGAGCGGTAGGCGCGAAGATGGTCGTCGATTCGGATACCCACGCTCCCGAGAACCTCATGGACGACGCCGCTGCCAGGACGGTCGCGTTCGGCGCCGGCATGACGAAGGAAGAAGCCGAGAAGGCCCTCTACGTCACCCCCTATGAGGCCGTCAGGCACATAGCCTGAAACCCAATTCGGGACGTCCCCGCGTCGTCCCGGCGGACTTTCCCTTTCTCAAAGAATTTAACTATAAGTACGGTCTAGTCGCCTTCCGATGACTCAGCGTGAGGACATCTACTGGAATACGTTCCTACCAGCATTCTTCACAAGGATATCCGACATCATCAAGAACAGGATAACCGCGGAATTGGAACCGCTCGGGCTCACGAACGCCCATGCCATCTACATTATGGCACTCACGCTGAAGGACGGACAGACAATGGTCGGCCTGTCACAGTTCCTCGACCTGGACACATCCAACACCAATCATGTGATCAAGGTGCTTAGGGAGAAGAATCTGGTTTGCGACGACCGTGTGGATCAATCCAAGAAGAAGTTCAGGATTTTTCTCACACCGGAAGGCAGGCTCCTCGGCCTATACCTCATGGACTTCCAGACCAATGTTGTCAACGAGTGCTTCAAAGGCATCTCCGACGAGGAGATTCTGTTCATGCGCAACATCATGATCAGGCTTCTGGAGAACATAGATCCCGACCTGGAGAACTACATGCAGAGCAGGTACCAGGACCCGTTCTACACATACCTGCACGTCGACTTGGGTGACGAGAAGTTCCACGTGGTGAACCACATTCGCAGGCGCCATAAGGACGAAGAGTGAAAGAATCATATCCGCGAAACGCAATATAGGATAGCAGGTGAAGGAGGAGCAGTATGGGGAGGATAGTATCCATCGTTTCCAGTCCAAGGGAGCAGGGAAACACAGACACCCTGGTCCACAAGGTAATGGTAGGGGCCATGGGTCTCTCCACCAACACATTCTCGCTCTACCGCATCGCCAAGATGCGCATGCGCGGTTGCATGGCGTGCGATTCCTGCAAGGAGCAAGGCAAATGCGTCCAGGAGGACGAACTCTCACCGGTCCTGGAGGACATCCGCAACGCCGACGCCCTTATAGTGTCCACTCCAGTCTACTTCGGTCAGACCTCCTGGGCATACCGCACGTTCGAGGACAGGATGTACTCTTTTCTGGACAAGGATCTGAAGTCGATCCTGCCCAGCGGCAAGGATCTGATCATCATCGTCAGTTATTCTACCAACAAGGCAGCAGCAGAGAGAATCGCCGAGCAAATCAGGCACCTCATGGCAGACAAATTCGGTTTCATACATGTCGGCACCATGATCTACTGCGACCACGGCAGAACGACCCATGCTAAGGATGACGAAGAGGCATGTCGCATCGCTGTCGGTCTAGGAACTTCCCTACAGGTCGCAGTTCCCTTCGACAACCATTCCGTCGTCTCTATGCCTGAGGACGACGCCCGTCGTGGGAACACCCATATTGAGCCAGGATTCGTCTGGGAATCTCAGTGATTCCCCGACATTCTTTTAATTCGATTTCATATCGATGTTTAGACTTAGCTATACTCTTGAACATAAATGATGATGCCAAACTTGTTTTTGATGAATGACCCAATATTTTTTAAACCCCTGTTGCTATTCCATATACAACCGAATTATGGGACGTCGCATCAGTTCGGAGATGCGTCTGTCAGGCAGGTACGGTTCCGCACTAAACCGATCACCTGCATGGGATCGGGGGCGGAGAACGTTCTCCTCCTTACACGACTCCACCCCGGTCCTGGGTCATCCAAAAACCACTTACTATGATCCGAGGGAAACGAACACAAAAATCCTGAAGAGAGAAAAAAGGGTGTCCGCCCGCTGCCACGGGCGGACGGAGGAAATAATGGAAGAGGTTTCCTACGTTAAAAGTGGCCTCTGAGAAAACGATGAGAAAATAGCTGGAAATAGCTTTCGCTGATGCGAAGCTA
>CALUNK010000010.1 GCA_944321985.1 Candidatus Methanomethylophilaceae archaeon | reverse complement strand
TCGCATCAGCGAAAGCTATTTCCAGCTTTTACCTCATCGTCTCTTCAGAGGCCACTTTTAACGTAGGAAACCATTTACCCTCCGTCCCAAGCGTGCCGGATGGACAGCGAACCCCGATTCAGCGGGGAAATCGTCCGAAGCGATCTCGGACGGCACGTGTCAGAATGCGGGGATGGTCCGCAGGCCAATCCAATGCCGTGCCCGGGGACCGTCCCAAGGTGCCGCGGCCACGGAGTCTTCTCAAACGGCGAGGGGCACCGACCATCGCCGGGAACGGCGGTCGGATGTCCGTCTCCGACCGACCCCTCCGCTCGTCGGTCGGAACCGCTTAAATCGAATGTGCGTTTCGGACGGGCATGGTCTGCGTCTTCTGCCATTGCGACATCCCCGACACCCAGCCCTTCAACTTCTGCCCGTACTGCGGACAGACGATACCCTCAACGCCCGAGGCCGGGGAGCAGAAACCCTGAGGGGCGGGCTGCCAGTTCCAGAGTCAAGAGGGGCGGCTCCTGCCTATCAGCAGTATGTTCACACCATCGATCGTCTCGTCGTAACTGACCCTAGAATCCATGTGGAAGACGTCTCTAATCATGGATTCGGTGATCGCCTCCCTGGCAGGTCCGAGGGACACGATCTCGCCTCTCCTCATGACCACGACTTTGTCGCAGTACCTTGCGGCGAGCTGCAGGTCATGGGTCACAACAACGATGAGAACGTCCCTCTTCCTGGCTATCTCTCTGCAGAGGTCCATCAGATCGAACTGGTGGCTTATGTCCAGATGCAGGGTCGGTTCGTCCAGCAGAAGCACCTCCGGCTCCTGAGCCAATGCCTGGGCGATCATCACCCGCCTCCATTCTCCTCCGCTGAGTTCGTTGACACTCCTGTCGGCGAACTCAAGGATCCCGACATCCTCCATCACCGAGCAGATCAGGTCCAGCTCATCATCTGAATCCTCATCGAAGATGCCGGTTCTGGAGTAGCGCCCCATTCTGACAGTCTCCATCACGGTGAAGGGGAAGGACTGGTGGGAGCTCTGCTCCACGGTGGCCAGGATCTTCGCCCTATCCGATACGGAGAACCTCCGGACATCCACGGAGTCCTCCTTATCGAGGACATCGCCAAGGCATTCGTGTGAGAACCCGGAGACGATCACAGAACCGTGGGATGGGCGGTACTCATCGTTGATGCACCTCAGGAGCGTTGTCTTCCCTGAGCCGTTCTCTCCCAGTATGCCGACAACTTCTCCGTTGCCCACCGAGAACGTTATCCCCTTGAGTATCTCGGTTGATCCATGGGAGAAACACACTCCGTTCACGTCAAGTTCAACCATGTCAGCCCCTCCAGATCTCAGTTTTCCTGGATCTCAATATCCACAAGAAGAACGGCGCCCCTATGATCGAGGTCACCACGCCCACAGGGAGCTCATACGGCGGCATGGCGCATCTCGCAAATGTGTCGACGAGCATCAGGAAAAGTGCGCCTCCGAGAAGACATACCGGTGCCAGCTTCCTGTGGTCCGGCCCTATGAGCGATCTGAAGATGTGGGGTATGATCAACCCGACGAAGCTGATGACTCCGCATATAGACACCGATGCAGCCACCAGGAGCGAAGAACCCACAAGCAACATCAGTCTGACATTTCTGACGTTCACGCCCAAGGCCCTGGCCTTGGATTCGCCGGCGGTCATCAGGTTGAGCTCTCTCAGGTTGATCATGATCAGAACGGAGCCCGCGATTATGGGTACCATCATCATCCATACATCGCTCCATCCGCATCCGTCGAAGCTCCCCAGCATCCAGAACACGATCGCGGTCACGGTCTCCTCGTCGGAGAAGAACTCGACGGTGGAGGTCAGACCGCTGAAGAGGGCACTCACGGCCATGCCCGCGAGGAGGAGCATCGTGGTCTGGACACCTCCAACTCTCCTGTACGCGAGCCCGTAAACCAGGATCATGGTCATCATGGCCATACCGAAGGCGCAGAACACAGTGCCAAGGCCGCTGACCACGACCGACGTCCCGTAGGCCAGATAGAATGCCGCTCCGAACGACGCACCGGAAGAGATTCCGAGGACCGACGGGGAGGCCATGGGATTCTTGAACAGGGCCTGCATCGCCATCCCTCCGAGGGATAACGCCGCGCCCACCATGGCGGCTCCGACCACACGTGGGGCGCGGAAGTCGTTCACGATCCAATCAGTCCCCCAATCGGCCCTTCCCATCAACGCCTCCCAGACGTCGTGAACGGGGATGCGTGTGGAGCCCAGCGAGATGCATACGAAGAACATGGCTATGACCGCAACGAGGAGCAGCAATGCTATCGTGACGCCTCTTCTTCTGCGTCTGCGGTCAAGGTATTTGGCCTCTTCGGCCGAGTGTACATCGCGTTGCATGGAACGGAGGTGGGTATCTTCACCCGCTTGCGTCAATCGACCCTCATCTTCTCATCCATTGACCTGGTATCGCTGGTGTAGAACCCGATGACCTGCGGATGGGCAGCGACTATGTCCTCGTCCGACATGGCGGAACCCATGAGGCTCCCGTCGAAGATGTTGTCCAACTTCAGGATGTCGGCGAATATCCCTCCCATGAGGGTGTCGGATCCCACGGCGTTCCCGTTGGCCATCTCGACATAGAACGTCGGTGTGTTACCGTCGGGGAACAGTCTGTCTATCTCCTTCTGCATTACGTAGATCTCTGCTAGAATCGAGGTCATCATGGAATCCGTGTCCTCGTATCCGATGACCTTCCCGATCATCTCTGTGGTCGAGAGGACCATGGCAGGAGAATTGGACAGAATGTACACGAACTCGATGTTCCCGTTGTTGGACTCTATCAGCTGATTAGTGTTCCACCAGGATGACGAGTTGGTGGACCTGATGTTGTACTCCGACATGAAAACGATTAGGCGGACGTCGTCATCGAGGCTGGAGCAGTAGCTCACAAGGTCCTCCTGGGAAGTGCCGATGATCCTGACAGTATCGGGGACCTCCAGGCCGTACTTGGATTCCACGCCGTCCCTCACGGTCGAAGGTAGTGCGGGAACCAGCTCCCAGAGGGCGTCTTCTGCCAACTGGGTGTTCCCGGAATGGGGCTCCTCGCCGAAATGATAGCAGAGGATGCAGTATATTGTGTCTATGTACGCGTCGGTGTATGCGAGGACCTGGTTGGGAACGAACCCGATGGTCTTATCGGCATACGCCACCGATGTCCCGACGCTCTTGTCATCGAAAGTCTTGATTGTCAAGGTGCCATCGGGATTCGTGCTGACATAGTCCGAGTACTCATACAGGTATTCCTCGGGTATGTCGGACAGGGAGATCCCCTCAAAGGAGGGAACGTCCCCATACACCTTCGAGAAGACCTCTTCGGCAATGGTCATGAACGACGGGGTGCAGTTGGAGTAGTCCCCGTTCACCTCGACGACAGTCGGCCCCCATTCGTAGAATCCTCCGCGGCTGTTGTCGTCACCCCAGTCGTGGCTGACGGCGATGCAGGCCCCTGCGACCACGATGATGGCTGCCGCGCATATTGCTGCAATCATCTTCCTTTCCATGTTATCCCTTCAAGTTGGATGTATCATCCAATATGATTCTTCCATATATAGTTGATCGGCAGACACGAGGTCCGCCGGAAAAGGGAGCGGATGGGCGTCGGCGGACGCGTCCGTGTCCGCGTGCGCTCATATCCTCCTCGTCTTCAACAGCCACCAGTCCAGAACGTAGAAGGCCACCATGAACGCCGCCATCGCCAGCATGCACAGCCACGGGAACCCGTAGTAGTCCGGGAGCGCCGCCGCCCTGATGCATTCGCTGGCATGGGTGAGCGGCAGGCAGTAGAGGAGAGCCTGGAACACGCCCGGGAGGGACGAGATCGAGAAGAAGGTCCCGCACAGGAACGTCATGGGGAGGATGACCAGGCTGTTGAACGTAGCCATGCTCTGGTGCGACTTGGCTATGAGGGCGGCCGCGACACCGAGGAACGAGAACACCGCGCAGTTCATGACGACGGAGACCACGAACAGGGGGGTGACCTGCAACTCGGGCGCCAGGAACAGGCCGAGCGCGTACAGCAGGCCGCAGGCCAAGAGGCCCCTCACCATCCCCAGGGCGCTCTTGCCGAGGACTATCGCATGGAGGCTCAGCGGGCACAGCATCATCTCGTCGAAGCTCTTGTAGTAGAGCCTCTGGACGTTCATCCTCGTGGACGTGGCCGAGAACGATGTGTTGAGGGAGGACAGGGCGACGATACCCGGAATCACGAACGCGACGTATGAGAGCCCCAGCTCGGTCGAGCCCGTCCTGAGCCCGTAGCCGAAGGCTATCAGGTACAGGATCGGACTCATGAGACTCATCACCAGGATGTTCCAGAAGTTGTGCTTCATGAACATCATGTCGCCCCAGGCGACGTAGTAGGACTGTCTGAGGACGTCGATCATCCCAGCACCTCCGCGGACCTCCCGGTCAGCTCGACGAACACGTCCTCGAGGCTGGTCCTGCGGATCCTGATGTCGGAGTCGGTCTCGAGGCGGGATGCGAATTCCTGCGCATCCTGGCGGTTCTTAAAATGCCGGTAGGTCGTCTTGCCGTCCTCCAGGTATTCGACGGTGATCGAGCCGACGGAATCGCACAGGACCCGGGGGACGTCCAGCGCGATAAGCCTCCCGTGGTCGATGATGCCGACCCTGTCGCACAGCGCCTCCGCCTCCTCGATGTAGTGGGTGGTCAGGAACACGGTGGTCCCACGCTTCTGGAGGGACCTGACGATGTCCCAGAGCAGACGTCTGGCATTTATATCCAGGCCGGTGGTGGGCTCGTCCAGGAACAGGACCTCCGGGTCGTGGAGCATCGCGCAGATTATGGCAGCGCGCTTCTTCCAGCCGCCCGACAGGCTGTCGACCGGCTTGTCCAGATACTCCCCGAGGCCGAAGTAGTCCGACAGCTCGGCGATCCTGGCGTCCCTCTCGTCGCGCCGGATCATGTGGTACATGGCATGGGAAATCATGTTCTCCCTTATCGTCAGGTCCTTGTCCAGGGAGATCTGCTGTTGTATGACCCCCATGCAGTTCTTGGCCGCCATCTGGTCCCTGCGGACATCGTGGCCGGAGATCGATATGGTCCCCTCGTCGAAGTCCGTCAGGGTGGAGATGCACCTCACGGTCGTGGTCTTCCCGGCACCGTTGGGTCCCAGGAATCCGAATATCTCGCCCCTGCGGACGTTCAGATCGAGATGGTCCACTGCGACCTTGTCGTCGAAGCGCTTGACCAGGTCATGGATTTCAATCACATCGCCGTTCATCTGATCACACATCGGATGGGTCTCTGAACGCTGGGAATTATTACTAGCGTGGAACGGGGCCGACGTTACCTTTGGTTATTTACTAAAGGCAGGGGTGCCAGACATCCGGAGCGGTGCATTCAGAAAGGTTGGGTAACGAACAGGGGAGGGATGGGAGGGTATATGCGCGCAGGTTCCGAAGGTACCGGCAGGTGGGCCTGTGAGGGAGTACATCGGAGGCAGCGGTTGGAACAGGATAGCGATAACGTATCTTACGGTAGGCGGATCGGACGTGTCGGAGGACCTAGGGCGGGCTATCGCCGAAACAGAGTCGGAGACGGCCACGGTGACGTTCAGAGCGTATTCCTCGGACGAGACTTTGCGCGACCCGTCGGTGTTCAGGGAAATGGAGAGGTCGGTCCGCGGGTCCAGCCTCATGGTGATGAACTTCCACGGCGACCCCTCGGGATACAGGCTGTACGACAGGCTCCGCGAGACCCTGATCGACTGCCGTGTCAGCGCTTTCGTCCTTTGCAACATACAGGAGGCCATGGGCGAGTCGCGGGGGTTGTTCCTCCGCGGGGATGAGGAGTATGCCCGCATCCTCGCCTATCTGCGCCTCGGCGGACCGGACAACATGCGCGGCCTGGCGAGGTACCTCGCGAACAGGTACGGCGATCCCGGCATACGGTACCCGGAACCGACAAGGGAGCCCATGCAGGGCCTCTGGCACCCGGACATCCCGGATATGGACATGGACTCGTGCCTATCGCGCATGGATCCGGCCAAGCCGACCGTTGGGGTCCTGATGCCGCAGGCATCCCTGGTGAACGGAAGGACCGATCACCACGCGGAGCTGATACGCTCGATAGAGTCGATGGGTGCCAACGTAATCCCCGTGTTCCTGTCAGCCTCGCCGGACACCGTATCAGGGTCCGCAGGGGGAGAGTCCGTGATCAGGGAGTACCTCATGGACGATGGCCGCAGGAGGGTGGACTCAGTCGTCCTGGCGGGGTTCGGGTTCTCCTTCCTCACGTTGTGCAGCCCGGGTGACGGGTCAGGCGGCCGCAGCGGGATATTCGGGGATCTGGATGTCCCGGTCCTAGCAGCGTTGGGCATATTCCGTCCGCAGGGGGAATGGGAGAGAGACGGGATCGGGATGGAGGGCGGGGAGCTCGCAATCTCAGTCGCACTCCCCGAACTGGACGGCCAGATCACCACTGTGCCGTATACGTTCAACGAGAAGGACGGGGAGGGGCGCGAAACCGTGACGTACAGGGACGACAGGGTACGTGCGATCGCGGCCATGGCTGTCCGCTGGGCAAGGGTGTCCCATGTGCCAGTGTCTGAACGCAGGGTGTCCATCCTCTTCAACGGCGGCACCCTCTCCAACGCATCCATAGGGGCGGCCGGAGGACTGGACTCCTTCGAGAGCGTCTGTTCGATCATGAGGCGCATGGCGGATGAGGGTTACAAGATGGACCGCGTACCAACGTCGGGACGCGAGATAATAGACGAGATCCTGTCCGCGCTCACCAACAACCTGGAATGGGTGGACGGATCCGAGATCCCGTCGAGGGCCGTCGACCTCATAGAGTGCGGGGAATACGAGAGGTGGGCATCGGAGACGGACGGCGACCACCGCGGATGGATGTGCCGCGACTGGGGGAATCCGCCGGGGGACATCATGGTGCACGACGGGAAGTTCATAGTGCCAGGCGTCAGGAACGGCAACGTGTACCTGGGTTTGGAGCCCGACCGCGGGAAGCACGAGAAGGCGGAGCAGCTGATACACGACCCGGACCTTTCGCCACCCCATCAGTACCTGGCCTACTACAGGTGGATATCGCGCGTGTTCGGGACCGATATACACGTCCACATGGGGACCCACGGCTCCTGCGAGTGGCTCCCGGGAAAGGGCAACGGCCTGTCCGCCGGATGCTCGCCGGACATCATGATGGAGGACATGCCGCACCTTTACGCATATGTGATTGACGATCCGTCGGAGGGGATAGTCGCCAAACGCAGGAAGAGGGCCGTCCTGGTGGACCACATGATGCCCGCGCTCACCCGTGCCGGGACGTACGAGGACCTGGCGGATCTGGAGGGGCTGATACAGCAGTACCTGTTCTGCAAGCACACGAAGCAGCAGGGCAAGATGAGGGACATCGCAGAGGGGATCCACAGGTCTGTATCGGATCTGAGCATGTGGAAGGAGCTGGGTCTGGAGGAGGGATCGTCGCCGGAGGACGTGGCGGCCAGGAGCGAGATGATACTCGACTACCTTGCGGACCTGAAGGACGGTCTCATAACAGACGGGCTCCATGTGATGGGGAAGGTCCCGGAGGGACGGAGGATGACGGAGATGGTGTACTGCCTCACACGCCTGAGGAACGGCGGCATCCCGTCCCTGAGGGCGGTCATCGCCGAGGGCATGGGATACGATCTCGACGCCCTCCTGGACGATGCCTCCGGTACAGTGCCAGCGACAGGCGAGCTGAACCTGACAGCGTTGGACAGGGTGGATTCGCAGGCGATGGACCTCATAGGGTCGATGCAGGCCGCCGACTTCGATCCGAGGGAATGTGCGGCCCTGGCGGAGGGCTTCCTGCCCGGGTCCTCCGAGGCGGGGGCGCTCGTGAGGTACATCACGGATGACCTGGTGCCTAGGATACGCGGCATATCGGACGAGATCGGGAACATGCTTCATGGGATGGGGGGCGGATACGTCCCCCCGGGGCCATCCGGGTCCCCCACCAGGGGAAACGCCCATCTGCTTCCCACAGGGAGGAACTACTACTCGCTCGACCCGGAGACCGTCCCAACCCAGGAGAGCTGGAAGACCGGCTCGCGCATGGCGGAGGACATGGTCTCGAAGTACGTTGACAGGGAGGGCAGATACCCCGAGAGCATCGCAATAGTCGTCTGGTCCGTGGACACGATGAAGACGGGCGGCGACGACGTGGCCTACATCATGAGGCTTCTCGGGGTGAGGCCGACGTGGGGGTCCGTCGGAGGGAAGGTCACAGGCCTGGAGGTGATACCGTGCGCGGAGCTGGGCAGGCCGAGGATAGATGTGACGGTCCGTATAAGCAGCCTGTTCAGGGACACCTTCCCCAACCTGTTCCAACTGATCGACGAGGCGGTGTCGATGGTCTGCGAGCTCGACGAGGCGGATGAGGACAACCTCCTGCGCAAGCATCTCCGGGAGGACATGGCGCGGATGATAGCGGACGGGATGTCCCCGTCCGACGCCCGCGAGAACGCGATGATCAGGGTGTTCGGCGAACCGCCGGGGACACACGGGGCGGGGGTGAACATCCTGGTCGAATCGTCCAAATGGGATTCGGTGGAGGACCTGGCGCAGATGTACGTGACATGCGGGTGCAGCGCGTACGGAAGAAGGTGGAGAGGGGAGAGGAAGCCCGATCTGTTCAGACATTGCATCGAAGGCGCAGACGTGGCGGTCAAGAACCAGGTGGACAGGGAGTTCGACCTGGTGGACACCGACGACGGCTACTCGTACCTGGGCGGGATGAACGCCGTCGTCCGTGCGGCCGGGAGGGAGCGGCCGGTGAACTACGTGGGGGACAGCTCCGACCCGGACCGCATCAGGACCCGGGACCTGGAGGGGGAGATGGCGTACATCCTCAGGACGAGGGTCCTGAATCCGAAGTGGGTGGAAGGTCTGAGGGAGCACGGGTTCGTCGGGGCGAACCTCATACACGACAACATCAACCATGCGTACGGATGGGACTGCACCTCCGAGGTCATGGAGAAATGGATGTACGACGCGATAGCGGAGCGCTTCGTCCTGGACGATGAGAACCGCGGATGGATCGAGGGGGAGAACCCGTACGCCATGAGGGACATCCTCAGCGACCTGCTGGAGGCCATCGGGCGCGGGCTCTGGGATGCGGACCCGGAAATGCGCGGGAGACTCACGGAGCTGTACCTGGAGGCGGAGGGGATGCTGGAGGGGAAGGAGGGGAGCGGGTGAGAACCGCCCCCCGTTTCAGACGCCCGGATCGTAACCGGCCGAGCCCGTGGGGAGGACGTAGATGGTACCGCCCTCCTCGACTACCTTCACCTTGATGCCGAACACCTCCTCTATGGACGATTCGGACACCACATCCCCCGGCAGCCCGTAGTCGACGATCCTGCCTTTGGACAGCAGCAGTATCCTGTCGCAGAACCTGGTGAGCAGGTTGATGTCGTGGGACGCTATCAGGACAGTCAGGCCCTTGCGGCTCAGGTCGCGTAGGATCTCCATGATCTGCACCTTGTACTTGATGTCCAGGTGCGCGCTGGGCTCATCAACGAGAAGGAGCTTGGGCGTCTGGACAATGCCCTTGGCCAGAAGCACCCTGGCCCTCTCGCCGCTGCTGAGCTCCTGGAGCCTCCTGTTGGCGTAAGCCGCGACACCCAGGTCCCACATCGCATCGCCTATCAGCCTCTCGTCCTCCTCGTCCTCCCACCAGATCGTCTTTATGTACGGCGAGCGTCCGAGGGAGACGTAGTCCCTGACGCTGAGCGAGAAGTCCAGCGCGGTGTCGGCCGGGACGGTGGTGCACATCCGGGATATCTCCTGCATCGTGAGGGCGGAGATGTCCTGGCCGTCGATCTCTATGCGGCCGCTGTCCACGCTCATGATCCTGTTTATGCAGCGCATCATGGTCGTCTTGCCCGAGCCGTTCGGACCCATGAGGGCAACGAACTCCCCTCTGCCGATCTCGAACGAGATGTCCACGAGCGTCCTCTCGTCCTTGTATCCGAATCCCACGTTGGATACCCTGAGCACAGGCCTGTCGTCACATTGCATAGCGCTTCCCCTCCTTCACCATCAGGTAGACGAAGAACGGCACGCCTATGACCGAGATTATCGCGCCTATGGGCAGCTCCCCCACGGTGAAGCTCCTGCAGAACACGTCAGCCAGCATGAGGACAACCGGTCCGACTATCATGCTCGTAGGCAGGAGGACCCTGTTGTCGCCTCCGACCACCATCCTGCATAGATGCGGGACTATCAGGCCGATGAACCCGATGACCCCGCAGAACGACACGCAGAACGCCGTCAGCACGGATATCAGGAGGAGCATGTTCCTCTTGAACCTGCGGGACTCCATCCCGAGGTACATGGCCTGGTCCTCTCCGAGCAGCATCACGTTCAGCCTCCTGGCGTTCACCAGCACCACCCCGATGATCAGGGCAATGGGCACGGTGATGAGAACAGCCTCGTTCCACTCCACCCCGGCGAAACTCCCGAACATCCACGATGCGATGTTCTCCAGATGGTCCGCGTTGAGGGACATGATGAGCGTCGTACCCGCGCTCAGGCCCAGCCCTATGACGGTGCCTCCGAGGACGTAGCTCATCGCCCTGCCGCCGGCGGCCTCGGCGACGACCATGGTCAGGGCGAACGCCGCGATGGCCCCCACGATCCCGGCGGCAGGGACCATCCAAAGAGTGCTGATGGACGTGGTCACCAATCCGCTGATTGTTATCAGCATGACGCCGAACGAGGCGCCGGAGGAGACACCGGTTATGTAGGGATCCACCAGAGGGTTGTGTATCAGGGCCTGCATCACGGCGCCCGCGATCGCAAGTCCTGCGCCCACCATGATGACGGCGAGCTCGCGGGGCATGCGGAGGTTGAATATGACCTTCCCGCTCATTTCGCTCGGGTTGCCGCCCGTTGTCACGATCTCGACGATCTGGTCGAGCGCTTCCGAGAAAGAGACGGGGTATGAGCCCATGGTCAGGGACAGGAGGTAGAGCACCACTATCGACACCAGTCCCGTGGTGATGACGGCCGTCGCACGGCGGCGTATCTGCGCCGTGCCAACGATCCTCCCCATCACCTCGTTCTTCAGCTTAGTCTGGTCATCCATTTTAGCCCTCGGGATTGCTGATGGTAAGGGGGGCCGGAGCCCCGTTCATCACTCGACCCATTGGATGAAGTCCTTCCAGTTGTCGTCGGTTATGATGTTGGGGACCTCGACGCCTATCGAATCCCCGGCGACGATGGCCGCCACGAGCGCCTCGCCCTCGACGAAGTGAACAGTGCTGTACGAGGTGGCCTGGAACGGCCTGTGCTCCAAACAGTAGACCATGCCGTTCTTGATGGCGTCTATCTCCCCCATGACCGGGTCGGCCATCCACTTGCTGAGGACCTCCTCCCAGTCCAGGCCTGTGGACATGTCGTCGAAGATGATGAGGTCGAGATCGGCGGCGGCTATGTCCTCGGCCGAAATGGTGGTGAAGCTGGATTCGGACCTCAGCCCGATCTCGCATCCCAGGTCGGAGAGGATCCCCATGGTCGACGAGTCGTTGTAGATGTAGAACGACCCGAAGCAGTAGCATATGTGGGCGACCTTCAGGTCGGATTCGGTGGGGACGGAATTCTTGATCTTGGAGTCCATCTCGGATATGGCCTGGTTGATCTCATCCGCCCTTTCCGTGACCCCGAAGGCGTATCCGAGCAGGGAGTAGTTGTTCAGTATGGTGTCGATCCCGCTGTCGCTGAACAGGACTATCACGATGATCCCGAGACTCTGAAGCTGGGTCATCCTGGAGGCATCCGTGTCCAGCTGGTTGTGCTCCGTGACGACAACCGTGGGGTTAGGAACGGCGGCGGTCTCGGCGGTCCATGACATCGCCCCGCCGATGGGCGTTACCTTGCCGCTGTCCACATCCTCCTGCATCGTGGAGGGATAGTCGAACTCAATGTCTATGCCGATCACGTCCTGGTCGACGTCGTAGACCCCATTGTCGGATGTCGCCCCGACGATGCTGGTCCTCAATCCCAGGTCGCACAGCATCTCGGTCGCCGTGACTGTGGTGGACACGATCCTCTGCGAGCCGGAGAGGGGTGCTATCTCATTCCCCATGGCATCCGTGATGCCATCGGTCGGGTCGTCGCCGCCTCCTCTGGTGAGCGAAACGACACCGATTGCGGCCACGACCAAGATCAGGACCGCGGCCACAGCTATCATCTTGTTCCTTTCCATTGTATCATCCTAGTTGGATGTATTATCCAACTGTGGCCGCTGATATATACCCGCATCATTCGCGGACTCTCGTTACCGATCAACTTGGAATCCGATCTCAGTCCCTCTCGCAGAGCTCGAACATCCTGTCCAGCATGCAGAGCGCCCCCTTAGCGCCCAGGAAAGGCCTGCCTACGAACCTGAGCTGGTGAGTGGAGGGCCCCGGCATGGCTATGTCGACGGAGCACACTCCGTCCATGCGCATCAGCGCCGCCGCCTGGCCTCCCGCGAACACGACGTCGCACCTGACAGGCGTCAGGGCGTCCACCAGGGCGCCCTCGGAATGGAACCTCGCCAGGAACCCGCGGAACCTGTCGACGAAGTCGTCATCCCACCAGGGCATCACGGCGATCTCGGCAGGGAACATGGCGAGGTATCCGTAGAGCCATCTGGCGAGCGGCAGGGCGGCGGTGGAGTCCACATCCATCGAGTATGTGGCGCAGCGAAGGGCGAGTCCGCCGCCAAGCGCGCCCTTCAGAATGGACGAGGCACGGTCCGAGCTTCTGCGGAGAATGCCGAGGGCGGGTTCAGGGTCGGCGCCGACGGCTGCCGCCAGCGATCCTATCCATGCCGCCGTGCCTTCGAAACCGACGGGGGCCTCCGCGAACACGGTCGGGACCCCCAGCCTGCGGTAGGCCTCCGAGGTGCGCGTGCAGAACTCCGGGAGCACGGTCACGCAGACGACGGCATCGCCGGACCCGGCGATGTCGTCCACGCTGCAGCCCGCACCGGGGAACACCGCCTCCAGGCCCATGGCTGATATGTAGCCGCCGAGCTCCTCCACGGTGTCCTCCCATCCGTCCATCGACACCGGGATCCCGAGGACGACGACCTTGGACCTCCCGCGATGGCCGGGGACGCAGAGCCCGCGGACCAGCTCCGAGACCGTGGCGTCGTATCCGACGTGGAACGGCTCCGACATGTGGTTCTCCTCCTGTATGATGACCCTGCCACGGAACCCGGACCTGTAGGCGGCACCGTTCAGGTCGTCGCCTATCAGGGACGTACCCGGGGACTGTACCACGAACGCCACATCCTCGTCCATCGTCGAGAGGAGGTCCGAGAGCTTGTAGTCGGCACCGTTGATGTAGTCCTCCTCGTCCAGGTACGTGCACGGGACGCGGGGTTCGTTGAAGTAGAACGGGCCCTCCCTTATCCCGAATCCACGTACGACGGACTGGGCGGCGACACCGCTGAGGGTGATCCTGCAGCCGCCAGGGCCATGGACCACCGCTCCGCAGCCCCTGGCGCTCTCGGCGGCGAGGATGGAACCCCAGAAGCCGTCCATCCTGATGGTGTCGAGGGTCATCTCCAGGCCTCCCTCGCCGGAGCATCCATGGCGCGCCCGAGGCGCTCCGCCCAGTCCGCTATCCCCTCCAGCCCGGGGCTGGGGGACAGGATCCTCCAATGCCTCGCGCTGAGGCCGACGTCCGCCTGGCTGTCGGACATCACAATGTCCGGGGCAAGCTCCTCCGCATCCGACTCCGCGAGGCGGGTCGAGTAGGGCTCCTTCCCGTCGCAGGCGGTCTGCCCCACGACCCATCTGTTGAACGTGGAATTCCTGGACCTGAGGACGACCACCCCCAGGTCGTCCAGTATCTCGAACAGCCAGCTGTAGTCCGACGAAGGGCGTGTGACGACCACCGCGGTCCTTCCCTCGGTCCTCGGCCTGATGGCGGAAAGCCTCGTCTCGTACTCCTCGCGCATCCTGGACTTCACCTCCCCGAGATCCCGTCCGGTAATCTCCGACACCTCGTCGAGCCAGGTCTCCGTAGCCCGCATGCCCCTGGGGAGAGGATTGCGCATGAGCCTCGTGCCGAGACCCTCGCAGACCATCTCGCAGGTGATCCTGTTGTTCCTCTCGTCATAGCTCCTCACCGCGAACCCGGCCCTGCCCAGGCGCCTGACGCCGTCCATGTCGCAGAACCCGGGGAAGACTGTGTTGATACTGAACCCCGCGTCCTCCAGCAGGCGGAAGACGGACGCGTCCAGACGGGACATGTGGTCGGTGGCGGCACGGAACTCGCCCATGACGTTGATCAGGTGCGGGTCCTTGACGGGACAGGGGTCGGCCATCTCTGCCAGCTTCATCACCACAGCCCTGATCCCGTCGGAGGCCGAGCCGGCGCCTATCCCGTCGACGGGGACAGGCACGATCCTTATCCCGAGCTCATCGGACATCTCGGAACATAGGTCGACTATGTTGTCGCCGATGATCCCGGGGACGCACATGGAGATGACCATGATGCATTCGTCCCCGAGCCCGGCCCTCCTGCGTATGAGCTCGCGAAGCTCGGACAATCCCCCGAACACGGACGAAGAGTCATCGAGGTGAGTGCATGAGACGTCCTGGCAGACGAGGCGGCCGTCCCCGTGGAGATCCCTGAACCCGGTCCAAAGGTCGGAGCGGCAGCACATCATGTAGGCGCAGCTCGTCGGCCCGTGGACTATCGTGTGCACGCCGCGCACCATCTTGGAATATGCCACGGCGCCCATCCCCGCGCAGGATTTGAGGGACCAGCAGTCGTCGACAGGGTTTCGTACCCTGCGGTACTCCAGGGCTGGGCTGCCGGAGACGGGTATGCCCTTGGCGACCATATCCATGGCGCGGTCGTCCAGGGGGTGGGGGTACTTGAGCATCTCCGGGTTCGAGGACTTGACCTCGATGTCCCTTGCGACCTCGCGCAGGGCATCCGCAGCCGGAGAGTCCGGATGGGACTCGGCCAGGGTCTTCCCTGACGCTTCGGCGTCCGCGAACAGGGGGTCCCTGGGAACGACAGAGACGATCGGAAGTCCGACGCCGTCGGCGAAGTTCCTCACGTACTCTAGCTCGCCGTCCATGCCTCTGCTGTTCAGGATCAGACCTCCGACGCGCGGCCTGCCGTCATCGTAGTTCAGGAGGCCCTTGAGTATGTTGTTGGCCGCGTAGAGGGACATGAACTCCCCCGACGTGACTATGTAGACAGCATCGGCGTAGCCCTTCCTCAACGGGACCGCGAACCCGCCGCACACGACATCCCCGAGGACATCGTAGATCCTGTAATCCGCCCCGTCGTCATCGAGGCCGCCGCCATCCAGGAAATCGAACATGGTCAGGATGCCCCTGCCCGCGCATCCGACGCCGGGTTCGGGGCCTCCGGCCTCTATGCAACGAACCCCGCCGGAACCCTCGAAGACCACATCGTCCAGCCTCCTGTCCTCCTTAGGGGTCCTGCGCAGGTAGTCGAGCACAGTGTTCTGGGTCCTTCCGCCGAGAAGGAGCCTCGTCGAATCGTGCTTCGGATCGCATCCGATCTGGACGACCCTTTTCCCTTCCGACGAGAGGATGTACGAGACGTTCGCGGTCATGGTCGATTTCCCTATGCCGCCCTTGCCATAGATAGCGATTTGGAACATGATCTACCTGGATGTATAATCCAACACGGCGGTACAAAAACGGAAATCATCCGCAGATTCCCATTACCTTACTAATTTGACATTTGATGTCGTCGATATCCGTCCGTACAGCATCTGGAGATGGATAGAATATGTCGTAATATAGTTGGAGCATATATCCATCCATGATACTATGGTCGTGGACTGGAACAGATGCATAGATGCCGAGCAGGCATGTGACTGGAAGCATTTCGGGTCCATGTGCTGCGGGATTGAGGTGTACAGGGCCAACAGGTTGCTGGTCCTCCGTCCGGGAGCAGGTCTGAGAGTGCTCCCCTCAGGCCATTACAACGAGGGATTCGTCGACTCGCCGACGGCGATCGTCAACATGACAAGCATGGGACGCATGGTGGAGATGGGCATCATGGGCCAGCCCCTGTCCGTCAACGACCAGTTCACGGCTCGCTCCTTGGAGCGTGCAGGTCTGGATCCGGATGGCACCGTGGCCTTCGGGACGGCCGCCCACATGGACAACGCAAGCATCGCCAACGGCGTGTCGCGCGGGGGGATAAGGGTCTCGGTGGCCGCCACCGGAGGGGTGCGCGGGAACGGAGGGCGCGCAGGCGACCCCGCTTCCTTCGACGAGGCCGAGAGGGAGTACAGCTGGAAGAGCGGCACCATAGTCCTGATCGTCGCCATCGAGGCCACGATGACGGACGGCGCGATGCTCGATGCGATGCTTGCTGCCACTCAGGCCAAGAGCTGCGTCCTCCAGGAGCTGCAGGCCAGGAGCCTGTACTCCCACGGGGTCGCAACCGGGTCCGGGACCGACCAGGTGGGGATAGCGTGCCTCAGGGGAGAGGAGGCGGCAGTGGACCGCGCGGGGGTGTCGACCGATGTTGGGGACGCCGTCTGCGAATGCGTCAGGGAGGCCCTTTACAGGGCGCTCGACCTGCAGTCTGGGATGAACCCCGACACTCAATGCGACCCGTACGTGCTGCTGTCCCGCATGGGCATCCAGCCATCCCGCATCCACAACGAGCTGCGCTACCCGCATACGATGGCGGCGTTGCTCGAAGCCGACTCCAGGCTCCACGAGGACCGGCGTGCCGCGACCGCCGTCCAGGCGGCACTCGGCGTGATGGATGAGGTCGGTCGCGGAGGGATATCGGAGGAATCCGGGTTGGAGACGGTCAGGGGGATGTTCGAGGGCGCCCTGATCGGGAGCGGGG
This sequence comes from Candidatus Methanomethylophilaceae archaeon, assembly GCA_944321985.1. Classification (GTDB taxonomy): domain Archaea; phylum Thermoplasmatota; class Thermoplasmata; order Methanomassiliicoccales; family Methanomethylophilaceae; genus Methanoprimaticola. The sequence continues at coordinate 13,439 of CALUNK010000010.1, read as the reverse complement.
ACATCGACCCGGTCTCCCGGATCCTGCTGGAATCTTGCGAAACCATCGAGGAGTACGTCTGCCTGGCGCTGTCTGTACTCCTCAACCGCACGGCCGGGGAGAGGGGGGTGACGGCATGAGGACGGTATCGTCCTACCGGGACAGTCTTCACGACGCGGTGGTGACCTCACCCCGCGGAGGGTACTTCGGGTCAGTTACCAGCGTCTCGTTCGAGGGGCGCATCGACGGCGGCGTGTCCGTCCCCGCGTATGCGCCGGAGTCCACGATGGCATGCCGCACCGTCGTCTCCGGTCGCAATTCGGTGAGGGCGTTCGCCATATCCGACCTCTCCGAGGGTGCTGTTCGCGCAGGCAGCGGCGTCGGGTCCGCCGGGGGAGGGACGTCCGTCATCCTGGAGATCGACGCCGATATGCCGATGACCACGATGGTCCGTGCGGCGATAACGTCGATGGAGGCCGTGACCTGCGTACTGCAGGACCTGGATGTCAGGGACGGGGACGGCAACGTCTGCTCCGGATGCTCCAACCTCTCCATGGCGGTGGTACGCAACCGCGGGAGCGACATGTACCTGCGCGGTGCGGGGAAGCACTCGAGACTGGGACAGGTGATAGCGGAGTCCGTGTACGGCGCGGTCCGCGAGTCCGCCCTGGCGAACGGCCTCCCGATGCCGTCGGGAGGGGATGCCCTCAGCAGGCTGGGACGCGCCGGGGCCGATACGGCGGGGATCATCGCCGCCCATGGAGGGGTGGATCGCGACCAGTACCTGGCGGAGGTTGAGGGGCTGTCCTCGGACGAGCGCATGGTGGCGCTGGCGTCGGCGATCGTATCCGTCTCCGACGGTATGGCCTGGGGGCTCATCCCCGAGGAAGCGGGTGTCGGCATGGGCCGTTCGATGATCGGTTCCGCAATCGGCGGCGACGTGCCGCCGGGCGACGACCTCGTGTCGGCGCTCGCGGAGGCCCTGGCGATCCTGGCGGAATCGAAGGTCGAGTGATCTGGTGCGCTCCACCAACGGGGTCCACGGCACCGGGAGGTCCCTCACGGTGGCATACGTTTCGTCGGGCTACATGGATGCGGATGCCTTCACAGGCATCTGCAGGAACCTCAGCTGGATAAACGCGGACATCACCGCGGTGTCCGCCAACGCCGAGGTCCTGGACCGTGACGAGGCGGCGTTCGCGGAGATGGCGGACGAGGTCCGCGGGGCGGACATGCTGATACTGAGGATGCATGGGGGCTCCGCATACTTCAGGAAGTATGACAGGCTGGTCGACGTCGCATCCCGCAGGGGCGTGCCGACGATGGTCAGCAGCGGCTCCACGGACGAGATCGAGGGTCGCTTCTCGAGGTCGCTGTTCCCGTTCTCGGACGAGGAGTACCGCCAGCTCCATGATTTCATAGAGATCGGGGGAGAGAGGAACCTGACGGGGGCGGTCATATGGGCATGCAGGAAGTTCTGCGGTCTGCGTCTCGGGGTCCCGGAGGCCGACATGCCCCGTGCGCAGGGGATCTACCGTCCGGGTCAGACGGCCGGGTTCAGGGAGGGCGCCTACCTGGGGTCGCTGGACTGGTCGAGGCCGACGGTGGCAGTGATGTTCAGCCAATCGCTGTGGATAAGAGGGGTCACGAAGCACGTGGACCGTCTGGTGGAGGCGATAGAGTCGCGGGGGGCGAACGCCGTCCCGGTGTTCTTCACCCCGTCCGCAAGCGAGTCGATAGGGTCGCTGGGGATCCGGGGGACCATCAGGAAGTACCTGATGAAGGGCCGCAGGCCCCGGGTGGGGGCGGTGATAATGTGCACCGGGTTCTCCCAGACCGCCCTCTCCAAGGAGGTCGACCTGGAGGGGAGCGTCTTCGAGGAGCTGGGCGTCCCCGTGCTCCAGGCCCCGACCGTCTACCGCCCGATACGCGAATGGGAGGAGGACCCGAGGGGGATGGATCCCGGGGACCTGTCCATGTCAGTAATCCAGACCGAGTTCGACGGACAGGTCCTGGCCCCTCCGCTGGCCTTCACCGAGTCCCGCATGGGGAGGTTCTCGATCGACACCGTGCCGGACAGGGTGTCGGCGATCGCGGACTCGGCCCTGGCATGGTGCAGGCTGCGGGCACTCCCCCGCAGCGAGGTCCGCGTGGCCATAGTCCTGAGCAGGCCGTCCATGGGCCGCATCGGATACGCGAGGGGACTGGACACCATGCGGAGCCTGAGGGCGATTCTGGAGCGCATGGCACGCGAGGGATACAACGTGCCGTACGTGCCGGACAGCGGGGAGGCGGTGGCCGAGATGCTGGAGAGGGGCCTAGACGACGGATACCGCGAGGGGCGCGTCGACCGCATAGGGCCCGGCAGGTACCACATATGGTACGAGGGGCTCCCGCCCTCAGCCCGCTACGCCCTCGGCTCGGATCCGGGTCCGTCGAGGGCGGGACCCGGAGAAGGGGACGGATCGATCACGATACAGGGGTTCATGGACGGGAACGTGTTCGTCGGCATCCAGCCCGGTGCGCACGGGGAAGACGGATCCGCGATCACCCACGAGTACCTGGCGTTCTACAGATGGGTCGAGGACGTCTTCGGTGCCGATGCCATAATCGGGCTGGGGTCGGGTGACGGCCCGGAGAGGCTCTCCGGGAAGGACTGCGCCCTCTCGTCCGACTGCCTCCCCGACGTGGTCCTCAGGAGCGCCGTCCACATCCGCCCGTATGCGATGGACGATCCCGCGGGGGCCCTCATGTCTAAGCGTCGCGCCCACTCGGTCGCAATCGGATACATGGTGCCGGCGGTGACCCGGGCCGGAATTTACGGTGAGATAGCCGAGCTCAAGGCGATGATACAGGAGGAGCTCATGGCGGGGGAGAAGCCGTCCAACGACGCCGGAGGGAGGCTGAGGAGGGTGAGGGAGCTGATGGACTGCCTGTCCATGTGGGCGGAGGTCGGAATGGACGGGTCAGAGGCCGACACATCGCTGAAGGAGGGTCTTCCGCGCATATTCTCGCATCTCACGGATCTCGAGGACGAGAGCATAGATGACGGGCTGCACGTCCTCGGCAGCCCTCCGGAAGGTGAGAGGCTGGTGGAGACCGTCTGCGAGATGGTCCGCAGCCCGAACGGGGACGTCCCGTCGATATCGGATGTGGTCCCCGGGGGTGCAGGCGGGGCGATGGAGGCCGTCGCGGGATTCGCGTCGCTGGGATTCGATGCGGGGGAGTGCGCCGCACATGTGGGCGGGGATGACGCGCCTCCGGGGTTGCAGTCGCTCGTCGGATTCGTGTGCGGGCGCATCGTGCCCTCCCTGCGCGGCTGCGAACGGGAGATGGACAGCATCATGGATGCCCTGAGGGGCAGGTTCGTCCCCCCGGGGCCGGGCGGATCGCCGTACATGGGCAACGCACATCTCCTGCCGTCCGGTCGCAACATGTTCGGACCGAACCCGATGAGGTTCCCGGACGAGGTGGGATGGGAACGCGGCACCGAGCTCGCGGAGGGGGTCGTCGCCAGATACGTCGAGGAGAACGGCAGGTACCCCGACAAGGTCGTGATGGTGATGCATGCGTCGGAAGCCGTCACCGACGGAGGGGTCGAGATAGCCTGCGTCCTGCGCCTGATGGGCCTCAGGCCGGTATGGGGGACGCGCGGCGGGAGCATCACCGGCACCGCGGTCATTCCTCTCTCCGAGCTCGGTAGGCCCAGGGTGGACGTCAGGATCGGATGCAGCTCGCTGTTCACGGGGACGTTCCCCGAGGCGATGAGGCTGATCGAGGACGGTGCCGGGAAGGTGTCCCTGCTGAACGAGGGCGAGGAGTCCAACATGCTGAGGAGGCGCCTGACGGAATCCATAGCGGAGGACGTGTGCGGTTCGGTGTCAGGCATGGGCATCATAGGGAGGATGATAGGGCCCAGGACGGAACTCGACGGGGCGGACCTCGTCATCGGCCGCGCCTCGGCGCTCCTCGGTGACGACGAGGAGCAGGGGGCGCTTATGGATGCCGTTCGCAGGTCGGGTGACGGGGCCAGCGTCTACATGGTGTCGGGAAGGCCGGACGGCACGGCGAGGGTCAGGAGCGCCGAGGAGGAGCTGGTGTTCACGATGCGCACGAAGGTGCTCAACCCGAGATGGGTCCACGGACTGATGGGGCACGGCCACTCCGGTGCGGCGGTGGTCCCGGCGGTGACGTCCCGTCTGCTCTCATGGGAGGACGGGACCGGATCCACACGTCCGTGGATGTACCGCGGAATCGCGACCGCCTACATAATGGACGGCTCCGTCAGGAAATGGATGGCCGATTCCAACCCACATGCCCTTCTGGAATCGCTCGAGGATCTGCTCAGGGCGGCGGATGACGGGCTCTGGGAACCGACCGGCGAGGAAGCCGACCTCCTGAGGGAGGTCTATCTGGAGACGGAGGGGGCGCTGGAGGAGTCGATCCGGGGGGAGGTGCATGAACACCGAGCGCGACCTCATTGATACGAGCATCCCGATGGAGGCCCTGTCGATACGCATCCAGGGTCTGCGCCTCGAAGAGCAGACGCCCAGGGTTGTCAAGGCGATAAAGCGCATCGGGTTCGTCCAGCTGCGCTACCAGGGGTTCTCCGTCAGGCGGTCGGCGGAGATCATCGGCATAAGCACCCAGACAGGATACAACTGGCAGAGCGCATGGAACGAATGCGGCATGGAATCGGTCTTCCCCCGCTACAGCGGCGGAAGGGAGTCCCGCATGACGGAGGAGCAGAGGCGCGCACTGAGGGAAGCCGTCTCGCGTGGGCGCATGTCGACCGCGGAGGCCCGCGACTGGCTGATGGATGCGTACGGGCTCGATTACAGCATGAAGCAGGTCCACATCATCCTCGGCGGCCTGGGCCTGAGGCATGTCCCGGTGGGGAGGCTCCCGGAACCGCCCGAGGCCGACCCCGGCCGCTCCCCCCGTATGAGATGGTTCTGACGATCCCGGCGGATTTCAAAAATGTTCAGTAACGAGGTGCCGTCCAGAGGCCAGGCCGATATATATCGCGGGGCATCGAAACACCGATGTCGGAAAAGAAGCGGCCAGTTTACCCGTTTTCAGCCATAGTGGGTCAGGAGTCCATGAAGGAGGCCCTGATCCTGAACACGATCAACCCCCTGATAGGGGGAGTCCTGATAAGGGGGGAGAAGGGAACGGCCAAATCGACGGCCGTCAGGGCGCTGGCGGACCTCCTGCCCGAGCGCGAGGTGGTTGCCGGATGCCCGTGCGGGTGCGAATGGGGTCGCCGTGACGACTTCTGCCCGGATTGCATAGAGAGGGAGGCATCTGGCGAATTGCACAGTGTGACTGTCCCCATGAGAGTCGTGGAACTACCACTAAGCTCGACCGAAGACAGGGTCGCAGGAACGCTCGACATAGAGCATGCCATCAGCACCGGCCGCAAGAAGTTCGAGCCCGGGGTCCTGGCCAAGGCCAACGGGAACATACTGTACGTGGACGAGGTCAACCTTCTGGACGACCACATCGTGGACCTCCTGCTGGATGCCGCCGCGATGGGTGTCAACTACATCGAGAGGGAGGGCATCTCATACGCGCATCCGTCCAGATTCATCCTGGTCGGAACGATGAACCCGGAGGAGGGGGACCTGAGGCCGCAGCTCCTGGACAGGTTCGGGCTCGCTGTGGACGTCGAGGCAGAGCATGACGAGGATCGCAGGATGGAGATCGTCATGCGCCGCATGGAGTTCGAGAAGGACCCGGAGGGGTTCAGGGAGGACCATGAGGCGGAGCAGGAGGCCATCCGCGACAGGATAACGGAGGCGCGCGCCATCGTCAGGGACATAGTGCCCGGGAGGGACGTCGTCCACGCGGCCGTGAGGATACCCCTACACCTGGGGGTCGACGGCCACCGCGCCGACCTGACCCTGATAAAGGCGGCCTGCGCGTACGCGGCATCGGAGGGCCGCGTCGAGGTTACGCCGAGGGATGTCGTCCACGTCTCCAAGGTCGTGATGCCCCATCGCATGAGGAGGAACCCGTTCCAGGACTCCACCCTGAACACGGAGGAACTCGACGCATGGCTACAGAGCACCTTCGGGAAGGACTGAGGACGTTCCCCTTCTCCGCCATCGTGGGGAACGAGAGGCCCAAGAGGGCGCTGATGTGCGCCCTCTCGTCCTCCGAGACGGCATCGGTGCTGATCTGTGGACCCAAGGGGTCTGGGAAGTCGGTGCTCGCGAGGTCGGTGTCCCGCATCAGCGGCAGCAGGGCGGTGGTCAGCCTCCCGTTGAACGCCACCGAGGACCAGATATTCGGCGGGATGGACATCGAGGATACCATCCGCGAGGGGAGGAAGCGCCCCTCGCTCAGCATCATGTCCAGGTCGGACGGGAACATACTCCTCGTGGAGAACATCAACCTGTTCCCCCAGAGCACCGTCCACCAGATCCTCAACATAGTCGAGACCCGCGTCAACGTCGTGGAGCGGGACGGCATATCCGAGATCCGGTGTTGCGCCCCGCTCCTGATAGCGACGATGGACGCCGAGGAGGGGGGACTGTCCGACCATCTCCTCGACCGTTTCGACATGTGCGTTTTCATGGACAGGATCGAGGACGAGGCGATGCGCGAGGAGGTCGTGGATCGCAGGCTCTCCTTCGAATCGGATCCGGAGGCGTTCTGCGGCCGGTACTCCGCGCAGGATTCCGAGGTCGCCGAGGCGGTGGCCGAGGCCATCGGGAGGAGCCGTTACACGAGCGTGCCCGAAGGGTACTGCGGTGCGATATCGGAGGTGTGCTCCAGGCTCAACGTCGCGGGACACCGCGGGGACATATCGATGATGAACGTGTCCTGCGCCCTGGCGGCGCTTGACGGGCGGGACTTCGCTAACCTGGACGATCTGAAAGAGGCGGCGGCCATGTGCCTGGAGCACAGGAGGAACGACAGCGAGGAGGGATCCGAACCGGAACCGCCCGAGCCACCACAGGAGGGGGACCGGGACGAATCCGAGGAGGACACGGAGGACAGCAGGGACGATCCCCCCGATGAAACGCCCCCGGAGCGGGATCGGACCGATCCGTCAGAATCCGACACGTACCTCCCCCCGCCTCCGGATGCGGGGGAACACTCGCAGGAGGTGTTCGACATCGGGGAGACGTACAGGGTCATCGACTATCTGTCCGGGGACAGACGTTCGAAGGAGACGCCCCGCACAGGGAGGCACGACGGTGCCGTGACAAGGGAGCGTTCCGGGAGATGCGTGGGATACAGGATGCCGAAGGGAAGGGTGGACGATATCGCCCTGGTCGCCAGCATACGCGTCGCCGCCCCGTATCAGCCGATGAGGGACCACAGCCGCCTCGCACTCGTCCTGGAGAGGGACGACCTCCGCGAGAAGGTCAGGGAGAGGAGGCAGGGCAGGCACATCCTGTTCATGGTCGACGGCAGCGGCTCTATCGGCGCACAGAAGCGCATGGTGGCGGTCAAGGGAGCCATCCTGTCCATGCTGAGGGACGCTTACCAGAAGAGGGACTCGATAGGGATGGCGGTCTTCAGGACTGACCATGCGGAGGAGGTCCTTCCGCTGACGAGGAGCATCCTGAAGGCGTACCATGTCCTGGCGGAGATACCGACGGGTGGCCGGACACCCCTCATCCATGCCCTGGTCAAGGGCCACGAGATACTGGGGGCCGGGTCGTCGAAGGAGTCCCGCCCCGTTATGGTCATCCTGACGGACGGGAGATGCAACGTCCCGTTCACATCCGGCATGAAGCCACTGGACGAGATGATCAGCACCGCCCGTGCCCTTTCTGGGTCCGGAATCAAATTCATCGTTATAGACACCGAGAGCGGCAGGCTCAGGTTCGGCCTGGCGCTCGAACTCTGCAGGGCCCTAGACGGCACCTACCTGAGATTGGAGGACCTGAACGCCGAGTACATCGAGAGGTCGGTGCGCCTGGCGATCGATAGCTGAGGTTTTGTGATGATAGAGATATATGAGAACGGTCCGTCGGACCAGGGAGGTCCGGTCCGCGTAGTATATTTGAGCGTGATGAACAGGGACGGGGTGTTCCTCGGCAGAGCCCTCGAATCCATGGTGGGGCTGAAGGTGGGCGTAAGAGTCGTCTGTGCCGACTCTGAGGACCTCGATTCCAGCGAGGAGTCCTTCCAGAGCTTCATACAGGAGGTCCGCGCCTGCGACATCCTGTTCATGAACCTTCATGGTGACGAATCCCACTTCAAGAAGTACCAACGCATGATGCAGGTGGCGTCAAAGGCGGGGACGGACATCCTCTACGAGGGGTCCCTGCCGGAATCCAACGCGGAGAACCGCGGTCTGTTCAGGCACTCGGACGCCGACTACGCGAAGGTCCGGGCGCTGCTGGACCTGGGCGGCGACGAGAACCTCCGGTCGCTGATCATGTGGGTGGAGCGCGAGATAGGCGGGGCCGTCTCAGTGGAGGTTCCCGAACCTGTTCTCGCGCGCACCGAGGGGTTGTGCCATCCAGACTGGCCGGAGGACGCCGACATCGGAGAGTACAGGTCGCATCTGAGTCCGTCCAAGCCGACAGTGGGCGTGATGACACATCAGGCGTCCGTGGCCAAGGGGAAGGTCGGCCCGGTCCACGACCTGGTCCGCTCGCTCGAGAGGAGGGGGGCCAACGTGATCCCCGTGTTCTGTGTGTCGTCTCCCAACGAGATCACGGGCAGCCTCGGATCGGAGGAGGTCGTGAGGAGGTACTTCATGGACGGGGACTCCCCGACGGTGGACTCCGTGGTCATGGCCATGGGGTTCTCGCAGATCAACATGAACAACGTGGACGGCGATCCCGACGCGAGGAACTTCTTCCTCGACCTGGACGTGCCTGCGATACAGGCGCAGAACATCTCCCGGGGGGTCCGGGAATGGAGGGACGACACGATAGGGATGACCCCCTCCGAGATCGGGACGTCCATCATCTGGCCCGAGTACGACGGCCAGGTCATATCCGTGCCCCTGAGCTTCACGAGCAGGGGGGACGACGGGGAGTACAGGTCGGAATCCGTCGCCGACAGGGTGGAGAGGATATCGTCCCTTGCCGTCGCCTGGGCGAGGCTGAGGCGGAAGGCCCCCTCGGAGAGGAGGGTGGCCATACTGCTCAACATGTACCCGCCGACCAACGACCACATCGGAGGGGCCGCCGGCCTCGACACGTTCGAGAGCATACGCATGTGCCTCACAGCCATGAGGTCCGAGGGCTACACAGTGGACAGGATACCGGATGACGGCAACGAGGTCGTCAGGGAGGTCCTCGCGGGGGTCACCAGCGACCTCGAGTGGGTGCCAGAGGACGAGATCGAGGGGCGCTCGGCCGACATGATGTCTCTGGACGAGTACATGACATGGTACGACGCCCTATCACCGAAGGCCAGAGAGGGGATGGTCCGCAGCTGGGGGGACCCGCCGGGTCCCATCTCCGTCCACGACGGTCGCTTCATCATCCCCGGCGTGAGGAACGGGAACGTGTTCATAGGGATACAGCCGAACAGGGGGCAGCACGAGCAGGCCGAGACCCTCTACCACGACCCCCGCGTGGTCATGCCCCACCAGTACCTGGCGTACTACAGGTGGCTGGCTAACGATTTCGGCGCCGACATGGTGGTGCACATGGGCACACACGGGACGCTGGAATGGCTCCCCGGGAAGGGGAACGCCCTCTCCGAGGACGACTACCCGGACGTTATCCTTGACACGATGCCCAACGTCTACCCGTACATAATCGACGATCCCGGCGAGGGGATACAGTGCAAGAGGAGGATCAACTCGGTCCTAATCGGGTACATGTGCCCGTCGATGGCCCGTGCGGGGGGATACGACGAGCTGATGGACCTGGACGGAGTCCTGCAGGAGTACCTCAACTCGAGGGGCACCCTGCAGGAGGACAAGCGGGAGATGCTCGACCAGAGGGTGTTCGAGCTCGTCAGGGAGCTGGACATGTTCAAGGAACTGGGCCTCTGCGAGGACTGCACCCGCCAGGACGTGGACGGGAAGATCGACCTGATATACGACTATGTCTCGGACCTGAAGGACGCGCTCATCAAGGACGGCCTCCACATCCTCGGCCAGGTGCCGGAGGGGGAGAGGCTGAGGGAGATGGTCTACTCACTCTGCCGCCTGAGGAACGGGTCGGTGCCGTCGCTGAGGGCGGCCGTCGCCGAGTCCATGGGCCTGGACCTGGACGCCCTCCTGGACGACCCGTCGGGGTTCACGGACGGGATGGATGTCGTGAACGGCACGCTCGTCGACAGGGTGGACGACGGGTTCAACCGTCTTATAGACACCATGGACGAGAAAGACTTCGACGCGGAAGATTGTCTGAAGGCGGCCGAGGAGATGTTCGGACCCGTCCCGGGGAGCATGGACGAATCGATCCGGTACGTGTGCGAGCATGTGTATCCTGGTATACGCGGGATGACCGACGAGGTCACCAACTACCTGCTCGGGCATTCCGGGCGCTACGTGCCCCCGGGCCCGTCCGGCTCGCCGACCCGCGGGAACGCCCATCTGCTCCCCACGGGGACAAACTTCTACTCCGTGGATCCGAGCACCATACCCTCCGAGGCCAGCTGGAGGATAGGCGTCCAGATGGCCGACCAGATGATAGCGCGCTACGTGGAGGAGTACGGGAAGTACCCGGAGAGCGTCGGCATCGTGGTATGGGCAACAGACACGATGAAGACGGGCGGGGACGACATCGCGTACATATTCTCCCTCATGGGCGTCAGGCCGACATGGAGCGCCGTCGGGGGGAGGGTCACGGGCATCGAGGTGATTCCAATCGAGGAGCTCGGTAGACCCAGGATAGACGTCATGCCGAGGATATCGGGCCTGTTCAGGGACTCGTTCCCGGGTCTGAGCGACATGCTGGTGCGCGCCCTGGAGATGATATCCGAGCTTGACGAAGACGATAGTCAGAACTACTACAGGAAGCACCTCAAGGAGGACATCGGTCGCTACATCAGCGAGGGGATGGATGCCGCGGAGGCCAGGGACATGGCCTCCATCAGGGTCTTCGGGGACCCGCCGGGGCAGCACGGCAACGGGGTGTCGGTCCTCATAGCATCGTCCAAGTGGGACACCCTGGACCAGATAGCGGAGACGTACGCCACATGGGGCGCCTACGCCTACGGAGGCAGATGGAAGGGGGAGAAGGTGACCGCGGCGTTCAAGCGCAGGGTCGGGGCCCTCGACGTGACGGTCAAGAACCACAACGACCGCGAGTTCGACATGCTGGACATAGACGACGACTACGACAGCCTCGGCGGGATGAACGCCGCCGTCAGGGCCTTCGGGGGCGGCAAGCCCTTCACGGTCATGGGGGACAGCTCCGACACGGACCGCCTGAAGGCGAGGACCATCGACGAGGAGACCGCCTACGTCATGCGCAGCAGGGTCCTCAACCCGAAATGGGCGGAGGGCCTGAGGCCCCACGGCTACAAGGGGGCCATGGAGCTGTCCAAGCTGACGGAGTACATGCTCGGATGGAGCGCGACATCCGACTGCATCGAGCCGTGGATGTTCCAGAAGGTGTCGGAGGCGTACATACTCGACGAGGAATGGAGGGAGTGGCTCAACGAGAACAACCCGTACGCCCTGAAGGAGATGATAGAGGACATGCTCGAGGCGGTAGACCGCGGCCTGTGGGACGCACCAGGGGACATCATCGACGAGCTCAGGGAGCTCTACCTGGAGGCCGAGGGGAACATGGAGGGCCTCGGGACCAGGGGCGTGTTATGATGAAATCGACGATGGAGTACAGGGACAGACGGTTTGCATTGGTGCTTGTGGACATACAGAGGAAGTTCTCCTGCGTGACCGAGGGGCTGAGGGAGTCCACGGGGATCCACCTGGATACGGTGAACGAGGCGATACGCCTCTTCAGGGAGACAGGGAACCCGATTGTGTACGTGCTCTTCGACGGGGACGGCCACGGGGACGAGGTAGAGGACGGGGACTCCCTGACCGAGGGGCTGCTGCCCCCGTCGGAGGGGGACGGGACCGTGCACAAGACGGGCATGAACTCTTTCAGGGACTCCGACCTGGCCGACGTCCTGAGAGGCCTCGGCTGCGACCACATCCTCATCGCGGGGATGGTGGCACAGTACTGCGTGCTGGCGACGTACTTCGGGGCGTTCGACCGGGACATCACCCCGTACATGCTGGAGGGGGGTATCATGGCCACGGACGAGCGCAACGTGGAGCTGGTCGAGGAGCTGTGCAAGACGCTCTCCGTAGCGGAGATGAGGGAGAACGTCCACTTCGGGGGATGCTGATCGCATAGGTCCCGACAGGTCCCCTGTAGGAAAACCATTCATCGATGCGCCTCGGGTTTCCGAGGCGCATCTTCAACGGAGAAAGGAGAAGAGGTCGCCGCCCTTGGAGGAAATGAGTACTGTGAAGCATTGGCTCTCTGTCGGTGGCTTTCGGAAATGACGTAGGTGCTGATGTCCCGCGACGACCTCGCGTTATGAATGGACGAATGCGTATTTATAGATTGGCTGATACATCCATCCATGATGCGCGGGACCTCCGGGGCGGGATCGGCACAACGCGGTCGGTCTCGGGGGACCTCTCAACTTACAATATGTCAACGTTTGGAAATACGGGGCATACGCCCCTTCCCGGGGATTCGAAAACTCGGTTCCTCAGTAGCCGACCCCCTCGTTCACGGGACTGGATCCGCCCTCCGTGTCCGCGGACACGTCATCCACCTTCCCGAGCGATATCGACTCGTCGGCATGGAGGATCAAACGCGGCCTTCCGTTAACGGGGACGGCATCCGCACGGACGCCGTAGATGCCCTCCTCGGTCATGACCCCCTCCTGCGACCTCTCCGAGCCCGGGGGATTCTTCGCCGATCCGGGGGATGCTCTCGGGGTGGGGATCGACCTCGTCTGCCGGGGCCCCCTCAGTGACGACTTCGGCAGGGAGTCCTCGGGGACAGGGGACTCCTATACGAGACGTGAAATCGGCATCCTCCGTGATATCGTGAACAAGGCTGCCGTCGCGACGGCCGACCATGAACCCTCCTCCGGCGGTGTTGCAGTACGCGCTGATGGTACTGAGATGCTCGGACTCCCAGATCTCCTTCCATTCCTCATCGATGTCCTCCAAGGGCACGGAGGCCCTGATGTCTCATGACGATATGAACGCGATCGGAAGTCGATCGTTCTCTCCCGTGCCCCGTGCCCTTCCGGGGTACGCTCCGCGCGCATATCGGCCCGTCGGCGCCTTCCCTTTTCGAACATGTTCTCGGCGCACGCCGGTCTCGTAAGCGCGTCTCCGCCAAGCCCCTCTCCGGGCACTTGGGCCCAGGAGAGAGAAAGAAATGGAAAACTGCAACAGCGAGATGCTGAACAGGGCCCTGCAGAACGCAGGGAGGAGAAACGGATTCGAGGACATACAGGCGGAGTTCGCCGCATTCAGGGACTTCAAGCTG
>CALUNK010000009.1 GCA_944321985.1 Candidatus Methanomethylophilaceae archaeon | reverse complement strand
GGACTCGTGGTCTAGGGGTTATGACGTCGCCTTCACACGGCGGAGGTCGCCGGTTCAAATCCGGCCGGGTCCACCATCTCTGTTCTTTTCGGCGGTAACATCTTAATCCGATTTTCCCGATACACATGCCATCATGGCAGACTATCCAGATTTGCAGACCACCGAAGAGGGCCGCGAGTACGAGAAGATGATTGATCAGGTTCTCGGGAAGGAGAAGAGGGACTTTCCTAGCTACTATGGCGGGATGGCGGTCGCCTCCGGCACGGATTTCATCATAGCCAGTCCGATTGACGAGTCCATTACTTATGGCAGGTTCCAGGAGCCAGAGGAAGGCATAATGGCAGAGGCTGTGGAAGCGGCAAAGAAGGCATTCGAGACCTGGTCCAAAGTCCCCGTGGCGGAGCGCGCGGCCTATTTCGAGAAATACCTGGCGCTGCTGAAAGCAAGAAAGCTCTACTATGCCGCGATGGTAACCGTGAGCGCCGGCATGGTTCGTGAAGATGCGGTTTCGGAGGTGGACTCGCTCATAGCGGCGATCGAGGGCATCCTGGAGGATGCCAAGTCATACAGAGGGAGGCCCCTGGGCGTATGGGCTGTCATCTCGGCTCACAACTCTCCGATGGCATCGCCAATCGCCTACGCGGTAGCGGCCATGGTCGCAGGAAACACTGTCGTTATGAATCCATCCAAGCACTGTCCTCTGCCTGTGTACTCTTTCTACGAGTCAATAGGGAGGTACGGCCTTCCAGGAGGAGTTCTCAATCTGGTCGTCGACAGGAAGGACGAGTCCACAGAGTCGCTTGCCAACGATATGCGTGTCGTAGGGATTGCGGCAAGTGGATCTGGAGACAGGCTAGAGGACCTTATGTTCCTTCAGGTCGACGACGAGCTGAAGTTCATCAACGACATCAAGGGAATGAATCCCGCCATAGTCTACAGACCAGCTGACATCAAGGCGGCTGCCAGATCCATAGTCGAGTCTGCCTTCGCATACAGTGGACAGCGTCTGTACTCATGTTCGAAGGTCATAGTCACCATGGATGAGCAGAAGCGCCTGGTGGAAGCTATCTCTGAGATGATGAAAGATCTTCGCGTGGGCGATCCCGTGGATGATGTCACGTTCACCGGGCCGATTATAAGCAAGGACGCGGCCAAGCGGTTCTCTCTGCTTTACCAGGAGAATCTTCCGTTTGTCATATCCAAAGCCCTAGCGGCAACAGGACTCTCCAATCTGTATGTATCCCCTATAGTCGTCTCCGGTCTTGACGACGAGAACGACCTGAGCTACATGGACTCCGGTCTGCCGGTCCTCAACATAAAGGTCGTGGATACTTTGGATGCTGCGTTCGAGGAGATTCAGAACACCGAGTGCGGCCTGTCGGCGGGAATCTTCGCCAAAGACCCCAAGGTCATCGCACGTTTCAAGGAGGAGGTGGACGTGCCGCTGAGATACGTCAACGGCAGCAGTCGCTCGCTGCATGCCGCCAACGGTGCGGTGCTCTCTTCGTTCTGCAGGTGAGATCAAACAATCCTGACCTCCTTGGCCGTCCCCTTCATGGACTTGGCCAGGGAGGTTATCTCGTTTTTCTTGTACTGCAGTGCTCCGGGTGCAGATGAGCGTTTGATCATCAGGGACATGGCGCCATTGATGCGGTCGCTCAGATCCAGGACGTCCTCCAGGGTCATGCGCTGCGGTTCCGTGACGACGGTGACCACAAACTTGCAGTCGCCCTCCTTGGCAATCTTCATGGAATCCAGCTGGCACTTTTTCGGGTAGCTGTCGAAGACGAACGACACTATGTCGGCGTATCCTGCGCCCACGAGGTCATCGAGGACAGAAGGCCTGCTTCCGTTGGTCTCGATGACGCATTTCGAGTGAGGGGGCCTCAGACCGCGGATCAACCTGTGCACCCCGTCGATCTCCAGAACATCCGCCCCCACGCCACGGAAGAGGATCCCGTCTAGGGCATCCCTGTCGCCCTGTATCGTGTTGGCGACCTCCGTTTCGTTCATCCCAGGGCCATCCTCGGGGGACACGCCCACCGATGAGAGGTACAGGCCGGGGAGGGATACGGTGTCGGTCCTCCTGAAATTCGAGATGTGCATGTTGCTCGATGGGTGTACCAGGACTTAAACATGCAACGCTCGGAAATCGTCCATCAGGGCCTGCAGAACTCTGCATCCGTCGCGGTCGAGGTCGTCCAGGATGATCAGCGCGCCATGGCGCATCACCGAGACCGATGCTACGGAGAGGGCGTACTCGCCGGACCATGTGCGGGTCATTATCGGGTGGCATGCCTGTGGGAAAGAATGCTCGGCTTCCAGCCTCTGCAGGTCCGTGTTGATCTCGAGGCAGTCCTTCATGTTGGTGTAACCGGGACAGAGGACGATACCTGTCGCCCCGTTACTCTCGGCGATATCAACGTTGTCCATCAGAGACTCGGTATCCGATCCGGGTACTGAGATCGGACAGGAGGTCACCGCCGAGAGCACAGCCGTCTCCCCTATCCTGTCCGGGTCGGTGACACAGAGGAGCGGCGTGCTGCCGGGCGTGGATGCGATAGCGCTGCGAAGACACACGGGGTCTGCGGATTCCAGAACCAGGCCGAGCCCCGTGCCGGCCGCGACGGCCACTACCGCTGAGAACAGCGAGGGGTCCATGGAGTCGTTCCTCACGCATATGAACCTCAGACGGGGGCAGTCTCCCGCCAGCTCCACTATATTCGACAGGCGGTCCGAGAGCGCGTCCCCCAACAGGATGTCGGAGACGGACAGTCCGAAGGCACGTTCTTCAGGAGACACGACCCTCCCGTCAATTTCGATTCCGGTCATGTCATCACAGGTCCGCTAGTTCCTCCCCGTATACGCGTGCCATGTCGGCAGCTCCGGGGCCTCTCATGATCACTATGTCCGTGCCGGCGAGCATGGCGGTCAGCGCCGCCTCCGCCTCCCACATTGAGGCGACTCTCGCATCGGGGAATCCCCTGTCCCAGCAGTGGACGGTGCTGCACATCGTTGGATGCCTGAGCGCGGGATCCCCCGACAATGCCCTGCGGCGCACATCCTCCGAGAGGGCGACGCTCCGTGAGACGCCCTCATCGACCGAGAAGCCTCCGAGGTCTATCACGATGCTGTTGATGTCACGGGATTCGGCGGCCGAGCAGCGTTCAGCGATATCGTCGGCGGTCTCTCCGCCGAAGGCAACCGCGTGGACTCCAGATGGCCCGTCGTATGCATGGTCCCTTCCAATGAGGATCATGGTGGAGCCGTCGATGTCGGAGACATCGCGCAGCACCTCGTCATCCGCGGAGACCGCTACAGGGAGACGGGTGCGGTCGCAGATCCTGCGGACGATGTCCGAATCCCCTGACCTAAGGTCTATCCACACGCCGTCAGCCCCTATCTCCTTCCACATCACCGCCCATTCAACGGGGTCGGTCTGGCGTCCCGAGAACATGTCCGCCGCCAGAGAAGGGTAGGATGCGAGGTCGTCGGTGACCTGTCCGAAGACAAGCGGCCTTCTCCTCCTGGCGCCGTCGAGGTCCAGGAACGGGAGGCTCTGCGCCCCTCCGGCCACGTAGTCGCCGCATCCGAGGCAGATCTCCTCGAGAGGCGGGCACGGCCTGCGGGACGTCCTGGGCAGCCTCATGTCAGCTCAGCTCTGTCAGCTCTTTGACCAGGAAGATCCCGTTGAGACGGTCCATCGCCGTCGGGAGCGTTTCGCAAATCTCACGGAAGGTCTTGTCGCTCTTGCAGATGTCCATGACCAGTTCCAGGTACATGGTCTCGTAGCAAATCTTCACCTTGCTGAACACGGATATGAGATTGACGTTCCAGTCGGCTATCACCGTGAGGGCCTGGGTGATGCTGCCGGGGCAGTCGGGGATCTCCATGCCGACCTTGACCAGGCGGGTCTGCTCCTTGAAAAACGTGATCGACAGTATCCAGGAATCGGCATCCATCGTGATGAGGACGTTCTTTCCGTCTATGTCCGGGAGTATGTCGCCGTACTGGTCCGCGACATCGAAGCATCCGTTCTTGATGCTCGAGGGGTACCCGCGACGTAGCTCCTCCTTGCCTCCCGACAGGTTACCTTTGAACAACCTTCCTATCTCTGCGGGCTTGAAGTCGATCCTCTTGATCTTGGAGACGCTGGGGTCGTTCTTCATCTTGAGGGATTCGAACTCGTCCCTGAGGATGTCCACCTCGCCGGCGAAGTTCATGTCGGCCATCAGCTTCCAGACGATGACGGTGTCCGAGATGCCGTTCAGAGATACGGAGTTCAGGATGTTGATCTCCTTCGATGCGAGGAAGTTGGCGGCCTGGGCGCTCGACCCGGGGACGTCGTCCAGGTACATCGTGATGTGTGTTAGTGTACGGTAGTTCTCCTGGGGGAAAACGGAGAGGATTATCTCATAGTCCTTGGGACCCTCCGCCGGGTGCTTGAAGATGGTGCTGTAGACATAGCCCCCGTCGACGAGACCCATAGTGTCGGACATCCAGTTGTCCACCTTGATCGAAGAACCGTTGACTTTCGCGAACTCCCAAATCTTCATTTGAGCCCTCTGCTGAGTCGAATGCTCGTAGGCTCATAAACGTTTGCGGTCGAACAGGTTCTTGGGGGACACGAGCGGTTGCGTCCAGCCAGGGTCGTCCTCTAGCCTTTCGAGGTCCAGTGCCAGGTTGCGAACGCTCCCACCGTTGTTCGGGTCCGAGGCTATCGTGCGGATCTATGTCGATGCGTCACCCGCGCGCTGCTCGATTCTGGACATGCGGAGGGCCTCGTCCATGAGGTCGGCCGCTTCGTTCAGCATCCTCTCGGCTTCGCGCAGCTTCTCAGCCCGTTCGATCCTGTCCACGTCACACCCTCCTCTCGAACAGGTACCTGGCAGGTTTGGAGCAGTTCCCCTTCGCCGAGTATCCGCAGACCTTGCATCTGCGCAACAGCTCCACAGTCTTCCCGTCAAGGGTCCTGTTCCTGACGGACAGCAGGATGGAGCCACACACGGGGCACCATTTGCCCGCGGGTTTCCCTTTGTCCGCGTACTTGATCTCCATCTTGAAGAGTTGTCTGGAGATTCCGATCCTGCGGATCCTCTCCGGTCCGATGCGGTAGTCCGTATCGAGGCACATGAGCTCCGCCGACACCGCCTCGCATAGCTCCCTCTGGGAACGCATGTGCGGGGTGCGGGCAAGGACGTTCTCGATCGCCTTGGCGACCTCGTCCTCCGACGGGATCCTGTATGACATCTGGCTCGTCATCAGATTACGGGTATAAATCGGGCTGTATCCGACGGGCACCGGGTGACATCACCGCCTCGGCAAGGGCGTCGTCGGGGATCCTGATCCCGAACGACCTCAGCACCCTTCTCTGACGGTCGTTCAGGTCGTCCATCTTCCATGTTCCGTCGATAAGGTTCGCACGGATCCCCCTCAGGACGTTCAGAACATCGTCTGGCGTATCGTCCATGTTCCTCGATCTGTTGAGCTCGATGTTCAGCTGGGCCTTGAGAACCATGCGCATGAAGTCCAGGAAGAACATCGCCTCGGTCGTCCTTTCCGTAGGTAGGTGTTCTGGTGCGTTGAGCTGGTTGCGACGGAACTCGCTCAGCTCCCATTCGAACCTCCCCTGGCGGATGAGGACGCTGCACAGGTCGAACGGCCGCAGATCCGACGTGGTGACCAACAGGACGTTGCCGAAAGGCTTCATGCGTTCTTCAACCATGTCTTTCCTGGGGGAGCAAAGGGTGAACCCGTTGTCCCCGCGCGACAGTTCCAGGCAGTCCAGGATGTCGCTGTAGCCGAGTCCGGAGAGCCTGTCCTGAACCGACCCGCCCCATCTGATGCCCGATGCCGCCGCCACCGCTTCCTGGATTCTCCCGAGCAGTATCGAGGTCTGGGACGTCCGTACATTCTCGTTGCATATCGTCATTACGCGCACGTGACCCTCGCCCAGAGGCGTTTCAGACTCCCTGCAGCTGAATACCGATCCTCCGACGATCATCGATGGCAAGGTCCTCCAGTCGGAGATCCCGGATAGCAGGTGGGACGCCGCCCAGGAACGGTGCGGGACCATCGTCGTGAACGTCAGTCCGCGGTTCACCGCATACGCCAGCTCTTCGACGGTCCTCGGCCTCCCGAACACGAAGTGTACGGACCTGGGACCCATGGATCTGATGTCGGTGAACACCCTCGAGATGGATTTGAACGGGTTCTCGGAGCTTTCCCGGAAGCAGTAGTAGAACGGAGTTCCGTAGACGCCATTGATTCCGAGGTACACCGTGTGACCGTGACGGAAGCTCTCTCTGAACCCCGCGATCCCGCTGACTATGGTGAAGCCCTCTCCGAGGGATGTCAGTTCCATGACCACGCTGTCCTTCCCTACGTCGAGTCCGGAGAATACCCGAGAGATATCGGACGCTGCAGACGCCATGGCCTCGTTGAGGGTCGTGCCGGGCCCCCAGCCCAAGTCCATGGGGGCTCCGCAGAGTTCCCTCGACGCGTTGCGACGGAGCTCGTCCATGATGTACCTGTGCTGCATTATGTCGGTCGAGTGGGTCACGGCTATGGCCGCCAGTCCTCTTCCTCTCCTGTCACCGTAGACATTCCTCAGGGTCTTCAGAAGCCCGCACCTGCATGCCAGTTCGTGCATCAGGTAGACCTGTCCGAATTCCTTGCCCTCCATGCCCTCACTCCGGTCCTCTGTATCTGAGGATGGTCTTCTGGGTGGGGACCTCTATCCCGAGGGCCTCCAGAATCCACTTGTGCTCGTCGGATAGGTCACCGAGGACCCATTTCCCTCCGGATCTGGTGATGCGCAGGTCCGTCATCTCGCCGAGGACATCCAGATATGTCATCTTCCCTCTGAGCGGAGATTCCTGTATCATGCGCTTGAGCTCGTATCTGATGCGCATGGCGATGAAATCGTCGATGAAGTTAGCCACGCCGTCATGTGTGGAGGGGAATATGTTCGATCCCTCCTCCAGGTCGGTCTTGAACACGTCAAGGTCATGCTCATAGATGTCCCTGGACTTCGACATCGACAGGACCTCCTCCCAGCCGATGTCGTCTACGGTCGCGAAGACGGTCAGTCCGCATTTCCTCTCCCTGTCGAACATGGCATCTTTGTTCAGCGAGAACCTCAGCACCCCGTTCTCGTCATGGTCGAACGATATGGTGTCGAGGGCTCCCCTGAAGTCGTTGTTGTACGCCATCTGCAGTTTCTCGTCATCGGAAATGTCGAAGTCAGAGATGTTGATGATCTCGTCGACGTAACTGTGCAGGGTCCTTATCTCCCCGTTCCTCTTCTTCTCGTCAACAATCCAGAACATCTTCATTCCGAGGCCGTCGATATCAACTTCGCGTTCGCACACCCTGTATATCCGCCCGTCCATTATGTGGGTCACGAACTCCCTTTCCTCGGGCTCCTGCACGCAGGCCCTGATCTTCCTACCAAGCGGGTCGTCGGTCGATGTTCTGAAGGTGGCGCGGATGCCGGACGAGACGATGCTCACCACCTCCTTCAACCTGATGCCGTGAGCGTCGAAGAAGAAGGAGCAGCGTCCGGTGCTTCCGGTCTCTCTTAGGATCCTTGCTGTGATGACCGTTCTGGAGACCCCTGAGGGGGCCATCAGGAAGTAGGATGGCCTGTGAGTCCTCTTGCTATGTGCGAGGAACACCGACATCTTCGGCATGGTGTTGAATCCGTAGTCGCCGTCCCGGTTCTTGTCGATGACATCCAGGAAGTTGAAATCCGACTCGAAGCTGTCAAGCTCGAAAACCTCAATGTCCCCGTCCTCCAGGAGTCTGGGGAACAACTCCCCTCTGCGGTCGTACAGGAGGGTTATGTTCCTGATGATAGGGACCATGTTCGTCCATTCGTCGTCGTATTTCAGATCGTATATGCGTGTGATGAACGACTTCTGGAGTATGCTGCTCACCAGTATGGGGGATGTGAGTCTGAGGGAACGGATTATGGAGACGGCTGTCATGTAGCGTCCCGCCTTCTGACCGAGGACCGTCTCCAGAGCATCCTGGACGCCGCATCTCCTGGCGATCTCCGTCAGAAGGTAGTACTGGCCGAACTCGTAGCTCTCGATCTTCGTGATCTTCTCGGAGTTCAGGTTTCCGGAGGCATCGCATCTGCCGATGTATCTGCGCTTCTGTTTCATCTTCCCAGAATCCGGATCCCATTCGGAGCTCACCTCATAGAGGTAGTGGTGCCCTTTGATCTTCTGGACAACGGTGCGGGACATGGAGAATAATTATGCTTTTTATTTATAAATAAAATTATCAAAAAATTATATTCTAGAATACTGAAAAAGTTATTCTAAAATTATATTCAAATTATAATTTCAATCACGGTTTAATATGCAGTCGCTCGGTTTTTAACATCAAGGTGTTTGAATGAACGCAGAAGTTGAAGCAATCAAAAACTGCATACTCGGATACAAGGTGAGGGACATCGCCGACAAGGTCGGAGAGGCTCTCGACAAAGGCGTCGAGCCCACGGTCATCCTAGATGATGGCATGGTCGCGGCCATGACCGAGATCGGGGAGGGGTTCAAGAACAACACGATCTACATGCCCCAGATGCCGATGGCCGCCAAGGCCATGCAGCTCGGACTCGAGGTCCTCAAGCCCCGTCTCGCCGGTGACGCCAACGCCAAACCTTCCGCGAAGGCCGTCGTCGGTTCCGTCCTCGGAGACGTCCACGACATCGGAAAGAACCTCGTCGGAATCATGCTGCAGGGAGCCGGCTATGAGGTCATCGACCTCGGTGCCGATGTTGAGAAGTCGAAGTTTACCGGCGCCATGGATGACAACTCCGCCACCAGGGTCGTCGCCATCTCATCCGCGATGACTCCCACCCGTGACGCTCTGAGGGAGACCGTGGCTGACATCAAGGCCCGTCCCGACTCGTCCAACGTCATGGTCATGGTCGGTGGAGCCACCATGGACCAGATGTTCAGCGACGAGATTCACGCCGATGTCTACACCGTGGATGCGGCTTCCGCTTCTGACCGCGCCAAGGACCTGGTCGCTGGAATCGCCATCGCGGAGATTTCAGAGAAGTCCAGGAAGATGGCCTACGATGCCATGCAGGTCAGGGAGAACGTCAAGGAGGAAGAGGCGGCCACCAATGATGCCGGTGCGATCCACCGCCACAAGCAGCCCTCCGGAATCCGCCGTGTTGCGGAGGCAGGGCACTTCGAGAGGAAGCCTCTCACCATCAAGGAGAACTTCGCGGAGACCCTCAAGTGCGACAAGGGATGTCCCGACAGGTTCGTGGAGCAGTACGAGGCCTTCGACATCCTGTTCGACCCCGTCCTCTGCCATGCCCGTAACCTTCAGGACGAGCTGTTCCAGCCCAAGCCCCTGTACATAGACGGATGGGGAGTGACCGAGAGCATCCCCGAAGGAGCCGGAGGATCGCATCCCGTCCACGGACCCGGCAAGACCGTCATCACGGACATCACCAAGTGGCAGGACCAGCTCAAGTCCGTCCCGCCCACTCTGAGCATCCCCTCCGCCGAGTGGGATTCCACCCGTGCGATGGCAAAGGACATCGAGGGCAAGGGAAAGCATGTCGCCCTCTGGATCGCCGGAGGAATCTTCGAGAAGATCCACTTCCTCCTGGGAATGGACGAGGCCCTCAGGGCGTACTACGAGCACCCCGAGGAGATGCACGAGCTCGTCGACTTCATGACCAACTGGGAGATCGAGTGCATCGACAAGAACATGGAGGAGGTCGACAGCATCTCCCTGCTCTTCCATCACGACGATTGGGGAACCGCAATCAACTCGTTCCTCGACCCGCAGACCCACAGGGACTTCTTCGAGAAGCCCTACGAGAAGATCTACAGCCACTTCAAGGCAAACGGCGGAGAGTACGTCGTCCACCACAGCGACTCCTGGGCGGCCAACCTCGTTCCGATCATGATCGACATGGGCGCGGACGTCTGGCAGGGGCCGATCGATGCGAACGACATCCCCTCGCTCATCGACAAGTACGGCGACAAGATCGTGTTCATGGGCGGAATCGACGATGCGGTTGTCGACATCCCCAACTGGAACAAGAAGGAGGTCTACGACTACGCTGTCTCCAAGATCAGGGAGAACGGACCCAACTCCTACATCCCCTGCCTGACCCGCGGACTCGGAGTTTCGATCTACGACGGGGTGTACGACACCATCACGGAGGCAATCCGCGACACCAACAAGGAGTACTTCTGATGAAGTCCGCCTCTGCGATCGATGCGATCGGGATGGTCGCCCTGATGTCCCTGTACTTCTTCAGCATGGGGTACACCATCGTCACCCCCGGCATGGCGGAGTTCGCAGAGGCATTCCCCGATTCGGAGTACCTCCTCATAAACTCCTTACCCTCTGTATTCCTAGGCGCCTCCGGCCTGATCTTCGGGGTCTTGGCCGGAAGGCGTCTCCCGTTCCGTTTCATGGCGGTCGTCGGTACGTTGCTGTGCCTGGTGGGAGGATGCGCCCCGGCCTTCTACGGCGGTTTCGGATTCGTTTTGATCTGCAGGGCACTGGTCGGTGTGGGGCTGGGGATAATCGTTCCGATGGCGAACACGCTCGTGAACATGAATTTCGAGGGGGATCGCAGATCGTTCCTGCTCGGGGTCGGGAGCCTGGTGATGAACGTCGGAGGTGTCGTATTCCAG
Organism: Candidatus Methanomethylophilaceae archaeon; assembly: GCA_944321985.1. Classification (GTDB taxonomy): domain Archaea; phylum Thermoplasmatota; class Thermoplasmata; order Methanomassiliicoccales; family Methanomethylophilaceae; genus Methanoprimaticola. The sequence continues at coordinate 20,542 of CALUNK010000009.1, read as the reverse complement.
ATGGCGGGCGGCATCCTCGCCGAGTCCGGTTGGCGCACGGTTTTCCTCGGGTATTCGATGTACATCGCCGCCTTCATCCTGGCTCTGTTCATCAGGTCGGGGCCATCGCATGTCGAGACGTGCGACCGTAAGTCGATCAAGCTCCGTCCTCTTGCAGCTCCGGCGCTCCTCATGTTCGTGTTCGGGATCCTGCAGTACACCATAATGGCGACGACCGCAGGCTACTTCAACCTCAACGGGTTCGGCGGGTCATCCGTCTCCGGCACGGTGCTCTCACTTTTCACCGTTGGCGGTGCCGTGGGCGGCGTCATGTTCGGCATCATGATGAGGTCCGTCTTCCGTCTGGTCTTCCCGCTGATCGGGGCCCTGTACGTAGTCGGCCCGTTGATGATGATCTACGCTAGCAGCCCGATGGTCGCGACCGTAGCAATGGTTCTCATGGGATTCGGGTTCGGGCTGATAATCCCCGCATCCATGGAATGGGCTGGACGCGTGTGCAGGCCTTCAGATGTCCCCATGGCCACGGCCGTGGTGACGTCCGTCCTCTACCTGGGCAACTTCACCTCCACCTTCTGGATGAGGTCTCTCGAATCGCTATTCGGGGAGAGCACATATGCCAATCTCTGGGCGACTGCCGTCGTTTGTTTCGTGTTGGTGGTTGTGTTCATCGCATATTCTCCGTTCGATCGTGGCGACAGGAGATCATCATCCGACGGGGGTGACCCTCCCCACCATTTTAACTAAGGGTTGGAGATACCAGGGTATCTGCGGGAGTGGCCGAGCGGGCCAAAGGCGCGGGACTTAAGATCCCGTCCTTAGTGGTTCAAGGGTTCGAATCCCTTCTCCCGCACCATCTTCGTCGTTTTCAGCGTCTGGCTCGTCACCATCTACCACATCATCCGTAGGTGTGTTCGAACCGCCGGGGGTCCGGAACGTTCTCCGGGCCTCCTCGATAGCCTTGGTATTGCGGCGCCTCGCATAGTAGATCTCAGTGGTCTGAGTGGAGGCGTGTCCCATGAGGACGGACACGGATTCGATGGAATCAATGTCCGAGTCGAGATAGTGCTGGCCGAAGGTCCTGCGGAGGATCCTCGGATTCATGTCGATACCGAGGTCCGAGCAGGCGACGGACAGGATCTTGCGGATGGAATTACCCACAAGATACAGGTTGGATCCGCGCGAGGGCGGGAACAGGGCCGGGGAACCGGTGGGATTGTTCTGCGTCCTGAGTTCGAGGTAGCGGAGGAGGATACGGCGGAACTGCGGCGGAACCGGCACGGAACGGGGTTCGCCGTAGGTGTCCTCGCCCTTGACGTGGATGATGTCAAGGACCCAATCCTCGGTGTCTAGATCGCGTGCGTCCATGAAGCGGAGCTCCTTGGTACGCGGGCCGCATCCCAGGAAGACCGCGAGCATCGCATAGGATCTGATCGTTGCGTAGTCTGATTCGATAGAGGCAACTTCGTTGATGCGGTCCTCGATTCTCCTGTAAGCCGAAGGCTCCAGGGACGGGAGGCGGACATGCCCCTTGCTGGGCTTGCAGAGGGGGTACTTTCTGAGGCAGGTGCGAACGGCCATGTTCTCGCAGAAATCGAAGAGGACGATGAGGGCCGTCACCTCGTGTGAGTATTCTGACTTGGAATACCCGAGACCCTTGCGATAGAGGAGATGGTACTTCACGTCCTCCGGTGTCATGTTCTTGGGGGACGTGGTGGAGATCTTGCCGGACTCGAAGTGGGTCCGGAAGTCCCTGGCCATCCTGTGGTACCTGCGGGAGATCTTCGAAGCAGTCTCCTCGGAGTACACTCCTGTCATGGACTCCATGAATCTTCTGGCGTATTCTTCGAAGGGGTATCTGCTCATCTCACTGCCTCAGGGTTGGTGGGGAGGGGTGTTCCACAACCAGATATTACGAAGGTAGTTCGACATTATAAAACTACCTACGAAATACCATCAAAATACCCAGATTAAAGACAAAATACCAACGTATCATTACTGTGAAGGAAAGAAATCTCGAAGCGACATCAATCAAGATTCCATCCGGTCTAATCAAAATGATAGATGCCGATGTCGAGACGAACCAGGATTTCAGGAACCGGTCCGAATGGATCATCGCAGCGATCAGGTTCTACGAAACCGAACGCCTTCGCATAATCGCGGAAAGGAAAGCAGCGTTCTCCGATCCGGAAGGATGTGACTTTGCACCTTCGGGAAGTCTTCAGCTTCGGGATGATGAAGTGAAGGGATGATTTTCTTTTTCGAAGCAGTTGGATGTATATGACAACATGATGATAGCATGAGAAAGATATTGCAACCCGTAGGAGTGAACGGAAAACTGAACACCATCGCATCCATGATCGGAGGAGCCGGAACCCTGGTGATGTTCGTGATATTCCTGCTCACGAAAGAACCGGACATGTTCATAGGAGCACTTGGATTCGGAGTCTTCTCGGCGATGATGCTGCTATTCCTAGGAATCAGTTCCGTCTATCTGATCAGAAAGACGAACTCCGCAGACATCGACAAATTCAACCCTGTAACGCTGCTCGAATACCGTTATCCGGAATTCTCGATCATCGAAGACGATCCGAAAGAGATCTCCAAAAGGGTCCCCGGAAAGCCCGGGACCCCGATGGAGACCTACGAGGAGTACGAACCAGTCTGATTCGTCAATCGTCGTATTCACAGTCAGTTGACAGACGGGGTCCCGTCATGGACGGGACCTCGATGACGCAGGAAATCCCTCATGAAGACCGTGTCGAGGGCGTAGTACACCGTATGACGGGCCTTGCCGGTCGCAGAGCCGCAGAGGTACGTCCCATCCTTACGAAGGAACAGCGACCTGAGATCCTCGAGACTCATGAGCCTGAGGGTCTGCATTTCCGAGGGCGAGAGGAGCCAGCGGGACTCCTCGAGGATTCTCCTCTTGGTCCAGAAGGACAGGGGATGGGAACCGGGCGACGGGGACATCGAGCGGTCCAGCAGCCAATCGGCCCTGTCCGGATCATCCTCATCCATGGCATCCTTCAGATACTTAATCGATTCATCATCGGCCCTGACTATCAAACCGGGCACCTCCGGGAAACATCAATCTTAGACATTCCAATCACTCCGTTGCACTGAAAGCGTTTGAGACGATCTCCGCCTTCGTCTCGTCGAGCAGCCTGTCGGCCATGCGATCGAAGGGGTCCGACGTCCTGATGGGATCCTCGTGGACCACGCCGTCAGGCACCTCTCCGGTGTCATCGAAGAAGGCCGCCTGGTTACGGGTCATGATCACCGGGTCGAGGCCCATGCCGTACTTCGATGGGACGTACCTGATGACCTGATCGCGGAGCTCGCGGCGGAGCGAGACGGCCGCTTCGCTGTCATAATCATCCAACCCCATCGATTGAGGGGTGGAGAGCTGAGGGACGTTCACGGCGAAATCCAGAACCGAGTAACCGTCCTGCTGCAGATCCGCGCGGTACCGCTGCCACACGTCCCGCACGAGATGGTAGTTGAGGGCGCTGACCATGATCGGGGACTCGTGGATGTACCGGGAAGGCTGAGGATCGTGATCGCCGAAACCGTGGTAGACGACGAGCTGTGCACCGCACTCCGGGCAGAACCGGGTGCGCGTCTCCTTGTAGACGTCGAAGATCTTGATGGACTTCCTGCTGCAGACGCCGAACGTCCGAACGGCGTTGAAGTTCTGGGTGTAGCGGCGCTTGGTCCACTCCACCCAGTCGATGTCGATCTCGCCGTTCATACGGCCGTGCCCGGTGAACCGGTCCTCGATGTCCTTGTCGCTGAACCCGGTGTCGTCACCGTTGGCGAGGCCGGGGATGAAGTAGTTCAGGATGGCCATGTCGAAGTCGATGTCGTCCTCGTCCCTCTCGGCGTAGCCGATGCCGGCGTGGGTGAGAAGGTACGCGATGGTCTGACGCACGCTGCGGATCCTCTCGCCCGGATGGACCTGCTTGACGACGCATCCGTACTTCTGATAGATGCGGCGGTTGTCCACGAATCCATAACCGACGATGTGGAAGTGGGGGCCGAGGACCCACTCGTCGTCCTGGAGCCTCCAGGGGTGGAACACCATGGCACCGCCGAGGAAGCCGAACTCGACGAGCATGAGCTGAACCCACTGGACGAGAAGCGGGAACCTGTCGGCGTCCCTGATGACCTCGACGGCCCATTCCTGCGGAGGGCTGACGACCCAATGCTTGAGCTGCGGTGTCCTGCGTCCGGCTCTGCGCTCGAGGTCGGCATAGGCGAGGACCTTCTTCTCGATCTGCGCGCCGCGCTTCAGGGCGACGTCGTTCATGCAGTTCGGGCAGGCCAAACGCCAGCAGTGGATGCGCGAGGCCTTGATGTAATGCGAATGATCGCCGGAGCAAGCGGTAAAGACCATGCGGGAGGAATCGGTGAACTTGAAGCCGCAGCCCATCCTGCGAGAGAGATTGTCGTCACGACCCGGAAGACCCCACTCGACAAAGCGCTTCTTGTGAGCGGTGAAATAAGACTCACTAATGGCAGGATGCAATTCAAAGGAACCGCCGTACAGGTCCTCGACCGGGCACTCCCTGACGTACTTCGTCACGGGATGGGACTGGAGGGCGGACTGGATGGCCATGCCGGATTCTTTGGCGATCTGCTCCGCACGGGCGAGGGAGCGGAGGTAAGCCCCATCGAGATCCCAATCCTCGAGAATGCGAGGCTGCCTCATGGACGGACCTCCTCTAAGCCGACGTCTTCGACGTCGGATTGGGAAGGCGGCCGGGGGCCTCCGGCGGCTGACGCTGCGCCGTCGGCCGAGCCTTCGGCCCCGGCCTTATTGATGGGTTCCCCGGAGAAGGGGAACGTTCCGTTCGCTTCGCTCACTCCACTGGGGCGGGCCTCCGGCCGTTGCGGGTCCCTGGCCCGCGCGCCTTCGGCGGGATGATCACGTGGTTGGTCGGAGTCGGGGGTCATCGGAGGGCGGAGGTCCACGACGAGGGGGCCGTCGTCGTCGAGGCCCGCGGCATGGGCGAGACGCTGATCGTAAGAGACGGCACCGGATGAGAGGGAGCGCTGGATGGACAGAGAGAGGAGATGCGAGGAGACAAGGGAGGCGAAAGGACTTGAAGAAACGCCATAGAAAGCAGAAACGCAATCAAAGGAGAGAGGCAGCGAAGAGGAGGAGAGGGCGACCTGGGGGGACAGATGGAAGGAGCGGGCGATCTCATAGGAGGAGAGGCGGCGGAGATCGCGATCCAGGAAGACGCGGGTCTCGCTCATGCCTTGGCCCTCCTGCGGGCGTCCCTGAGATAGTGGGACTGGGCGTCGGTCCACCAGGGGACAAGGGGGAGAAGCAGCACTTCGTCGTAGTCGGAGCAGTAGGTGAAGACGCGGGGATCCAGCTCCGGATATCTCGCGGCGGCCTCGGCGAGACGGAGGTTGGCTGTGGCCTGCAGCTCCTGGAGCTCCGGACGCTCGAAACGAAGATCGGTGTCCCACACCCGCTTATGGAAGAAGATCACGCGCTGCGTCCTGAAGAACTGAAGGTCCAGGATCGCAGTGGACTGGACGGAGATCAGGACGATGATGTCACGATGGGAGATCAAGGAGAGCCATCCGTCGAGGTCCACACGCGACGCGGAGCCGCGGGAGCTGAAGACCCTGGCAGCATCCTCGATGACGACGACGGATCCGGGAGGGATGTTCTCCAGGTCCCAGTAGACTGAGTAGCCGGGGAACAGGGAGCGGTCGAAGTCCCATGTCTCGAGGAGGCACTTCTTCCTACCGGAGAAGAACATCTCGACGATGGAGAAGAGCGTCGCGCTCTTGCCGGTCTTCCCGGAGCCGAGGAAGAGCAGCACGCCGTGACGCATCGAGATGAGCTCGTCGACGATGCGGGATTCGCAGGCATTGTACGAATTCATGCGAAGACCTCCGATGGATCGTCGCCGGAATCGCGGGAGCTCGCTGCGATCTCCCGGGCCATCGCTACGATGTCAACATCGTTCTCAATCTGAGAACATTCACCGAATCCGGCGAGGCGTCCGTACTCGTCGGACATGAACTGTATCGGTTCCCTGGCCAGACGGGCGCCCCAGAGGCGCGGATGCTGCGAGATCTTCAGGTTCTCGACCATGGCCCTCTCGCAGTCGTCGATGAACTCCGTCAGGATCTCCTCGTAGGCGTAGACCTGGGCGATGTTCTTCTCGTGGACCCAACCGTAATCGATTGTCCGGGCCTCCGTGTCGATGGCGGTTGCGATGTAGAGAGGCATCCCCAACATCGACGTGAGGGCGTACCCGTTGCCCGAGGTGTTGAACTGCGGATAGTGCTCCTCGGGGATCCACACGAGACGGATGTGGTCCTCCTTGAGGTCTTTGGGGACGACCAGGACCATACGGCCGACAGGGCGGGTGAAGTACGAGGTCAGCAGCCATCCGAGGATCGCACCGAGGACGACGGCCTCGACGGTCTCGGTGTCGAAGTACTGCGACCCGAGCCAGATGACCGCAAGGACGATGACCACGACTGCGATCTGCTTGAGCTTGTCGCCGCTCCGGAGAAGCACGTCCCATCCGGTGGCTCCTGGCTGGAAGTCACCGGTCATATGACATCCTCGACGGGACCGGTGAGGCGGCGCCTGAGCTGATATGCGTACGATCCCAGAACGACGCCGAAGAGGACGGCCCATGCGATGGACGCCATCAGGACCGCCTCCTGCGACCGGAGCGCCATCCCTGCCACATCATGACGAGCCCGCACATGGCGACGATCGCGACGAGAGGGACGTCTCCGATGGCATCACGGATCCCGAGGGACTGCAGGGCATCGGCAAGGAAGACGCAGCTCATGATCACCGAGAATCCGAGGATGATCGTATGCAGCTTCACGATACCACCTTCGGATGGCGGAACCGGTTGAAGATCAGGATCTCGGCGGCGAGGACGGGGAACAGGATCAGGAAATACATGCCCCAGTCGAAATAGTCCTCCTGGAAGTACGAGACCGTAAAATCGCCGTCGGTCTGGAAGAAATCGAGATCAGGCTCGGGGTTCGGATAGACGTACTGGTAGATGTACGCGTAGTCGTAGATGTAGTCGGAGACGTACTGGACGGTCGGCTCAGTGCGATACTGGAACGGAGTCTCCTCGACGGTTCCGTCGACGACCTCGTCGGAGTTCGATGTGCCGGTGTCGATTCCGGGAAGGACGATTGTGGAGCCTGCATCCTCATCGTCCGACTCGTCGATGGTGACGCCGCCGGTGCCGGGGAGATAAATCTCGTCGTCCTCCGCTTCGCTCCAGGTACCCCATGTCATGGCCCAGAGCGAGGTGAGGAACGCCTCGGACATGTTCTCGAGGCCGTCCGGAATGTGACTAAGGTGTTCCTCGAGGGACACGTACTGCGAGCTGCCATACAGGTTGTAGTACCGCATGAACGCGTTCTCAACGTAGTCCTCGGAGAACGACGTGCCGTCCGACGCATAGAACCGGGCATCGAAATCCCAGTAACGGAACGAATGGGTGATCTCCGTGCTGCCATCTTCGGAGGATCCAGGACTGTCCCCGTCATCCCAGACGGGGTCGACGGTCGTATCGAACTCATCCACTGCGAGGCCGATTCCCGCAACGGTGATGATGACCGCAGCGGCGATCCCGATAGGGCCGAATGCAGCAAGACTCCATTGGATCATCAGTACCGCCTCCTGTTGAGGCCCGTCTTGCGACGGACGCCTGTGATCAGAGTCAGCAGGTACGCGATGATCACGATGCCGAGGACGATCAGGATGAGCGTCATGTACTCCTGAGGGATGCCGGTGATCTCGGACATCGTCTGAGTCGTCTTGTTGAGAGCAGAATATGCCCAGACGAAGATCGCGCCGCCTGCGGCATACTTGGCGATGTTGCGGAAGCCGATGGCGCCGCGGGACAGAACGCGGCCGCCAGTCCTCACAGCCGTCTTCGAGGCGGCCGGGGCGATCTCCTTGACGGCGACGATGGAATTCGTGACGCCATTGGCGACCCAGGACTTCGTAGACGTAACCTTGGATGTCTGAATCACGTCGGCCTTCTTGCCGACCTTGAAAACATTGCGGAACCATGAACCTATACCCATATCAACGCCTCCTGAAGCTGCGGCCGCTTCTGATCGTGAGATAGAGAACGAACAGGATTGCGAGAGCCGCCAGAATGCCAACGAGATGATCATCGACGGAGAAGGAATCCGAACCGTCGGCATCCGTCGATGAGGACGTCCAATGCGCCTGGAGGACGATGTCGTCGTAGTATGGTTCGGACCAGTCGAAAGGTACGGTGTAGTCCCCGTTCTCATCGGCGAGATACCATCCGTCGAAGACGAGGGTGTCGTCGTTGACGTATGCCTCCGGATCCGTGAAGACCGGAGTCGTCGGTGCGGTACCGGAATGATTCCCGGACCGACCGCCAATAGTGAGATCGGTATCTGCGTTGAAGTCGAGGACATACTTGTAAGACCCCTGCCAGATCGCAGTCAGGGTCATATCCTCGGTGATCACCGTCTCCGAATCGACTGGATAGGCGTCGAAGGTGCCGTTGTAATACCAGTAGATGAAATCGTGATGCTCCCAGACAGGGGAGGGGAGATCCCCGATGGCCGTACCGTAGGGGACGGTCATGGGATACACCTCGCTGCCGCCGTTGGAATCAAAGGTGACGATGCAGGAAGTCCCTGTCCACTGTCCGGTGAACGTGACGTCCGAGGTTATCTGGACGGTGTCCCCTGGCTGATAGGTCTGGCCGTCGACGGACGAGAGCCATCCCGAGAACGTATGATTGGGATTCTCGACGTAAGGGTCTATGAGCTCATAGGAGCCCTCGGCGACCTGGACGGTCTGGAGGGATGAGGGCCCGTAGCACATGTAGGTGACGGAATGTTTGACGACGTCCTGCGTCCAGACGGCTGAGAACGTCATATCGGAAGTCACGGTGACGGAATCTCCGAGATCGTAGGACTGGCCGTTGCACGTCCAGCCGGTCAAGGTGTAACCGGACCTGATGAAACCGGAGGAGGGGAGCGTGACGCTGTCTCCGGAATCCACGGACACGGAGGAGATGGAACCAGATCCGCCGTTGGAATCGTATGAGACGATGTAGGACTGCACAGGGGGCGTAACAGGCCCGCCGGAGACCATCGCATAAGGTCCTGAATGGAAGGTGATACTCCAAGTGATCTTAGCGGTCAACGTGTCCGGACCATTGTAGGCAACAGGGGCCATACCTACTGAGGATATGGTCGCGTCAATTGTGACCGAAGAAGGAAGGGTCCCATCACCCTGTGCAATACCAATGGAATATCCGCCCGGGAGATTGGGGCGATCATATCTAACGGACCTCTCAACGGTGAGGGTGAAACCATCCGGAATGTATAGATTGTTCGAGTCCGTGAATCCGTAATAGCCGCCGTCATAGACGAACTTGGATCCGAACAAGATCGTGGCAGAGGTGTCCTCGGAATCCACAACCCAATAACCATCTTCGAAGGACATGGCGGCATCCGAATCGTCAGAGACGACGGACACGATGCAGCACGACGTCAGGATGCAGACGGCGACCGCCGCAAAGAGGACACGGCGGTCCATCATCTGCGCCTCCCGAAGATAATCGCGATAGCGAACAGAGCGGCGATAGCGATGATCCCGTAAGACAGCATCGTAGAGGGATCCTCGGGGATCACGTCGGACCCGGTGACATCGTCGGACGGGGTCTCGGGATCCTCCGAGCCGGAGCCGGATTCCTTCTCAACGGGCTCGACAACCTCGCTGCCCAGACACAGCGCGGAGGACACGATGGTCGAGGCCGAGAAGTCCCCGGGCAGACCGTCGCACAGGTAGACGATGAACTTCTCGAGGCTGTCGTCGAGCCTGTTAACGGTGTACGATTCATTGTATCCGGGCGAGAGATAGTAGCGGCAGCTCTCGGAGTCCCCGGTGAACACGGCGATGTAGAAGTACGGTTCGACGACGGACGACGTGTCGATGCCGTCGAAATAGATGATCAGCTGATCGCCGTTGTACCGATAGGTGACATCGACGACCACAGAGTCCAGAGGGGAATCGACGTCGGGATCCTCGACCTTGTACGGATCCACGACCTCGAGAGTGCAGCTCCAGGTCTTGACCTCCGAGGAACCCTCGGACTCGTAGTACGTGAACGAGACCGGGAAGGATCCTGTCTCAGTCGGGATGCAGTAGATGAAGATGCGCTGGTTAGCGGGCGTGATGTAATGGACCCACTGGGGGACATCGGCCGAGATGATCTCCGGGAACGGCGCGGTCGGAAGGCCGCAGGTGAGGCCGGTGACCTCGAGCTTGTTGATGGTGACGGTCTCGCCGTTCCAGATGGTGTCCTCGGCACCGTCGGCATCCGATTCCCCGACGAGGGGGACGACAGCAAGGCATGAGCACAGGACGAGCGCCAGGGCGGCGGCCGCCTTCAGCATAACGGAGGTCATCTTTTCCTTCCTCCCTTCTTCCTTCCGGATCTGACATGACGGTCCCGGTAGACGATCCGGGTCTTGCCGGGCCTGGTGAACAGGTAGAGCAGGAACAGCAGAGCGATCCCGATGACGATCCATGACTGGTAGAACCCGAGGAAGTCCATCAGGGACTCCCAGGCCGTGGGATTATCGACGACGGTGAGATAGGCCTGCTGCGTCCCGGTGTTCCCGTCGTTGGAGTAGAACGTGCATGTGACGAGATACGTCCCGGGATGCTCGTAGCGATGATAGGGATTCATCGAGACGGAGCCGGTGCCGTCCCCGAAATCCCAGACGACGGCACGGATGCCGAGGTCGGAGTAGTCGTAGAATGTGAACTTGAACGTCTTGCTGTCTATCTGGGACTGCTCGAGGACTGTGTCATCGGTCGGAAGCTGCTGCTTCTGCCCCTCGACGTACGCCTTGACGGTGACGGTGATGTTCTGGATCACCTGGACGCCGTCATAGGTGGCACGGGCCGTGAACACGTAGTCGGTGTCGTCCTCGCAGATCGGGGCGACGCCGTACAGCATGCCGTCGGCATAGGACAGCCATGACGGGAGGTAGTACCAGGTCCAGACGACTCCCTTGATGTTCGTCAGCGGGATGTAAGTGTACACGCCGCCGGAGGAGATGGACGTCGTCGGACTGGATGTTATCTCCAACTCGCTCGAGTCAGGATAGACGATGATGTTCCAACGCTGGACATCCTGATAGGTGTCCGAGGAGACGGTGACGACCACGGGATACGAGACGGTGTAGAGCGTATCCGGAGCGGTCCCCGACAGAACCCATCCGGAGGAGTCCACGGACATCCAGTCGGGGATGATCCAATCCGCGACGATCGGGGTCTCGCAGCTGGCCGACAACGCATAGACGTAGTTCTGGCCGGAGGTGATCGTCGTCTCGGGGACGGAGACGATGCTGACGGGAGATCCCGCAGCATCCGAATCATCGGAGACGGAGAGGACGAAGCATCCGCTGGCCAGAACGAGAAAGATGATGGGAAGAAGTTTGAGACGGTCGAAAAGCAGCGGATCACCTTCTGTTGACGAACAGATAGATCGCCGCGATGAGGGCGACAGCGGAGGCGAGGACGATCCACATGCCGGTGGAGTTCTCCTCAACGGTCAGGGTGAAGGCCTGCTCCTTGGAGTTGCTGCCATCATCGGACAGGACTATCGTATCATCGACCGACTGGCTCGAAAAGAGATAGCCCTGGACGGTTATCGTCACCGTATCCGTGTCCTCGTCGTAATCACACGAGAGGACCAATCCGTTAGTTTCCTCACCGTTCTTCCATTCGATGGAAGTCGGTTCCCAGGTGACCGAAGCCACCTCAATCTCATCACTGTAGAAGGTCCACTGATCGGCCGTCGAACCGGTGGACTCGTTCATGACGAACGAGTAGTAGAGTCCACCGAGACCGATGGCCAGACAGATCAGGATGATCAGGGTCTGTTTTCCCCTGGCGGACCTCCTGCCGCTGTAATATCCATAGTTAGGCATCGAATACCACCTGCACAAGAGAACGTCCCTTGACGGGACGGTACAGGGCCATGATCCTGTCGGAATCCAGTGCTGTGTCCGATGTCACGATGGTCTCGAAACGTCCGGTGACCGTGTTCAGACGCTCGATGTTCACAACCGAGGCGGATGTGTACATGAGATTCCGGTTGCAGACTTTGACAGCGGAATCGAGCGACGCACAGGGGACGGTCTTGACACGTCCATCCCCGAGGGAATGGACCGAGACGCGGAACGGATACCTACCGGATGCCACGGTATCAGGCCTTCTTCTTCGTGCCCAGGATCTTGTAGGCGGCGTCGATGTCTTGGACATCGTAATCGCGGCTGAGCGAGGTACCGGAGTCCTCGATGAACTTGGCGATGGCCGTGAAAGCGCTTGCCATCTTACGGAGGTCATCAGGATCGTCGGAGATCGGGATCTCCGCGTCGTAGCCGCGGTTGTTCTTGTATCCGCGGACCTTGGCATGGAACACCGGGGACGGGTCTCCATAGCTGCCATCTTCGTCTGGCCACGCTATGCTGCCGAAGTAGACCGAGAGATCGCCGCATGAAACGGACACGAACGTCTTCTTCTCCGGGATGCGCTTCTGTTCACCATTCGCAGCTCCGGGAGTACCGAGCTGACTCATCACTGCCTGCATTGCCTTGTCATTTGCCATTTTCGCAGCTCTCCTATGTTACTTGAAAAACAGTTGACATGGGCTGCCAAGGTCCACATGGCGGAGCATCACGCCCGACAAAATGCGGCAAATGGTCTGAATTCGTTAGAATGAGTCAGAAGCTGAAAGGATTGATGGTTCGGCCCTTCTCCCGCACCATGCACACATTCTGTCACACGCACTGTTGTCAGGTTCCTAGCGTGAAATATATAGATGCGTCATGAAATCTGACAGCTATGTCCGATAAATCCGACGAGTTCAAGGTCCAGCTTCTCGAGACATTCGCCTCCCTCATCACGGCGGCGTTCGGTCTCGTTGCGGCTCTTGCCTGGAACGACACAATCAAGGCCGCCATCAAGGTCGTGTTCGGAACAGAGGACGACTTGGTAGGTATGTTCGTCTATGCAGTCATCGTCACGGTGATTGCGGTCATTATGACTCTGCTGATATCCAGGTCTCTGTCCAAGGCCAAGAAGGCGCTTCGTCTCATTAAAGAAGACGAGCAGGAATGAGCCTCAGGATTCGTCAGAACCTCCGTTCTCAGAATTGGGGATGTCTGGTCTGGAATCCTTAAACCTTTTCCTCATCTTCTTCATCTTTCTGTCGCCCTCGCGGTTCTTTATGTATCCTATGAGGGTCATCCCCGTGAGCTCCTCCGTCCGTGGTCCGGAGCGGACGAAATATATCTCAATCTTGCCGTCTTTGTAGAACACAGGCAAGGGGCAGGGGTCGCACTTGACCCTTATGATGACCTTGTCGTCGAAATCCACAAGGTTGAACGATATATAGGGCAGGAAGCTGTTGCCTATCTTGCTGGAAATGAGGTTTGTCAGGTGGAGCCCCATTTTGTCCTTGTTCTCGAAACTGTAGAGGTCGGCGCCGATGATCTCGCCTTCGTCGTCAACGCCGATGAGGAGGTTGCCCCCGTCTGTGTTGAGGAACGCTACAATCGTTTTCAGGACAGACTTCTCCATCCTCTTGTCGGTCTCCATGGTATCCAGGTTTGTGCGGAGAGTCGATTTGAACTCGAGCCTCTCGGACTCGCCTTCCTGTATGAGTCTCAGGATGTCCTCCCTCTGCCTGTTTTCAAGGCCAAGGGCTTCTGAGTTCTCCTCGAGGAATGATCCCAGTGTGTACTTGAACAGGTTATGTCTGTCATCCTCGTAGTAAAGCACGCAAACGACAGCGGCGCCCAGTATGACCATCAGCATTTCGTCCATAAGTGCGGAGAGCTCGATGTTCTCGATGTTAGTCCAGAACATGGCGATGTAGTATTGCATCATCCTCATGACGATGTAGGTGGTTATTGCCGTGGACATCACGAAGAAGATTACCATGCCGGGATTCTCGTTACGGACGCCGGGCATGGATTTCAGGAGTATGTACACCAGGATGAGTCCAAGTATACCGAAGTTCACTCCGACAAGGAAGTTGACGACGAGGATAACAGCAGTGACGTCGGTCAGCAGTCTGCCTATGACGGACAGGTAGAACGTGGCGCACATCATCATGATAAGAACCGGCGGGATGTGGACGCTGTGTCTATCTGTGAACATCGTCATCGCAAGGATGATGATGATTGGCAAGATCAGAACCAGATCGCGGGTTTCGTTCAGAACGAAAGACACAATCGCGATGACTAACGTTATCGCGAGCATTCCGATGTAGAGTCCCTTGGCGAATCCCTTCAGATGCTTGTTCGAGAAGTCCGTCTCCAGACTGTCCATGATAGGCGAACTACAGCGCCTTTTAATTAGCTTCGCACGTATAATCTGACGCGTACGCGATTATTATAAATACCGTCTCTCGTTTCGACGCTCAACGGAGTAATATTCTTGCCAGGTGAAGCGAAGAAGAACAAGGTCGTCGTGAACCATCCAGTCGCCTCTGGGCAGTACGGCGATAAAGGTGTCAAGAAGAACAAGCAGCAGAGAACGAAGGAGTCCACAAAGAGACAGGCGATGCTGAACACACACAGGATCAATCCGTTCAAGTACGATATGAACGAGATTCTCGAGGCATCTGCGATGGACCCTTCCAAGGCCTCGTCGTTCTTGGCATCCGTCATAGCCAAGGCGTCCCGTGTATCCACAAAAGACGCCAAGGACTTCGCCAAGACTTTCCTGGAATCCGGTGACCTGACCAAGGAGGAGTTCGACAAGATCTGCAAGCTCCTCGACAGGTACAGCCGTTGGCGCTGAGGTAGAAGCCATGAGAACCGCCGAACTCGGGGAAGGCAGGGTGTTCGTCCTGCGCCTGGAGGAAGGCGAGGTCCTCCACGAGGTCGTGGAGTCGTTCTGCAAAGAGAACGGCGTCGTCAACGCCACCGTCACGGCTGTGGGCGGGGTGGATGCAGGTTCTCAGTATGTTTCGGGGCCGACAATGCCTATCGGGGGCAAGGTCGTACCGCTCGTCTGTACCGTTGAAGCTCCGAGCGAGCTCACGGGCACAGGCACAGTTTTCCCAGACGAGGATGGCAACCCGGTGATGCACATGCACGGATCCATCGGCAGGGAGGGGCGCTCGTCCACCGGATGTTTCCGCGTCAGGATGGTCGTCTGGCTCGTCATGGAGGTCGTTATCCGCGAGATGGTCGGCACCGGCCCTGTCAGGGCGATGTCGGATCCGAGGATAGACGCCAAGCTTCTGGAGATTCGCTGATGGCTTCCGAGGAGATCCTTCACAAGACGTTACGCAACGCAGACGGGAAACCGTTTGCCAAGTACAAGGGCATCACCAACTTCTTCACCACGGAGGACTTCGAGCTCCTGGTCGACGAGGTCCAGAACGACAGGGCGGGGCATTCCCGCATGAGGGTGAGGGTGTCCATGGGTCGTGCGGGGTTCCCGGAAGACACATGGTCAACCACCACCAGGAGGGTGGCCCTGGCCGACCTGATCGCGAGGCGCTTCTGGGAGAGTGCACGCACTTACGCACGCTCCCCGATACCCAAGACCGATGGAGGGGTCGTCTACATCCCTCGCCCCGGTCAGGAGATCCTCGAGAGAGGCAGTGTTACGGTTACCGAGCACTACGTGGAGGCGTCCTTCACGGCGGATCTCCCGTCCTCTGGAGGGAAGGTGAACGCCCTGGCGGCCGAGGAGCTGATCTTCGGCAGGATCGGCAGGATCGTTGCCGAATCCCTGATGTACAGGGCATACAAGCCTGCAAAGCTCTACAATCACATCCACACGGCAGAAAACGCCGAGTTCATCAGGTCGATACTTCCCGAGATGGGTCTCGTGGCATTCATCGCCACGGGCGCCATACTTCCGAGGAGGGAGGACGATCTCGCACCGTTGGTCGACGCTGTTCCTTTCGACTGCGACGACAGCATGAAGGTCTCGGTCGCGGTCCCCCATGGGGAGCCCATCACAGGTCTCGGGATCAGGAAGGGCTTCACAGTGCTAGCTGGATGCAGCCGTGCGGGAAAATCCGTGTTGCTCGATGCCATCCTGGCGGGAATCTACAATCACATACCCGGTGATGGCAGGGAGCACGTCGTCACCGTCGCCGATGCCGCATACATCATGTCCGAGGCGGGACGTCCGGCCGATTCGGTGGATGTCTCTGCATTCCTTCCCGGCGAGGAGAACACGAAGGTGGAATCGCTCTCGGTCCCGTCCCCCGTGTCGGAGGCCGTGGCGATATCCGAGGCCGTGGAGATGGGCAGCAGCCTCATACTTCTGGACGAGGAGTATTCCAATCCCTGCATCATCAGGAGAGGTTATCTCGCGGAAGAAGACGATCTCATCCCGCTCTCCGAGTTGGGAAGGTCCATGGGCGAGGCGGGCGTCTCGATTATCATGGTCTCCGGGGACAGGTCAGCAGCGGAGATGGCCGACTGCGTATTCAAGGTCGGGGGCTATCATGTTGCCACCGCGTCCGTAGACCGGAGGGATTCCGACCGCAGGTACGTCTTCCCCAATGTCAGGTACCCCGTCTCAAAGAACATCGTCTACGAGAAGGGCCGCAAGGAGGTCAGCGTCACCGCACAGGGTGTCAGAACCGTGGAGATCGGGGAGTACAAGGTCAATGTGCCAGTGTCCGGACTGTTCGATACCGCGCAGACCCGCGCCGTGGCTGACGCGGTGGTGGTCGCAAGGGAACTGATGGACGGTTCCAGGTCCATGGAAGAAGTGTGCAGGATCGCGGTGGATGCCGTGATGACGTGCGATCCGGAGAACGGTGGCTCAATGCACAGGGCGCGTCCTAGGCCGATGGACCTGGCCGCCGTGCTTAACAGACATCCTCAGATGCTCTGCATTCAGAAGAGGTGAGATCCCGGCTGGTGTGTGCCGGGACCAGAGCAGATTCACCTTCTGTTGTTCCCGTATGAGTCCTGCCACTTGTTGAACACCTTGTCGGCGTAGGCGGACATGTGGACCTGGTCCTCTTTGCTGTCAGGGACGATGAATCCCTTAATGGGGTATTCGGAATCGCAGTAGGGGCATCTGACGTATGGGCAGTTCTGGTTCGCCTGCGGGCAAGCCTTGCAGGCGACCGCCCTCGACTGGAAGAGGCTGAACTCATGCCCGCAGTTGGGGCAGAGGAACCTTCTCGCAGCGATCTTCAGGTCCTTGTGGATCCCGGCGGCCCTTTCCTCGGGGGTGAGCCACATGGGGGCCTTGGGAGATATCGGCGTGTTGTAGGACGGTCTTTCGTCGTAATCGTAACTCATGTCAGTTCCCCTTGGCGGCCTTGACGACCGCCGTCAGTTTGCTCAGGTCGTCGCACTGCTCAATCAGCGTGCCTGTGACGATGATGTCCGCACCCGCCTCCCTGGCCGCCTTCGCCGCCTCGGGGGTTCTGATGCCTCCGCCGATGATCAGAGGGATTGATATGGAGTCCTTGACGGCCCTGATCATCTCAGGGGGTACAGGTTTGTCGGCTCCGGATCCGGCCTCGAGGTAGAGCAGATCCATTCCGAGCATCTCGCAGGCGAGAGCGTACGCGATTGCCGATTTGATGTCATCGCGCTTCACGAGATTCGCCTTTCCGACCTCACCGACTTTCATGCCGGGTTCGACGATGACATATCCCATGGGTATGGTCTCGATGCCCAGTTTCTTGATGTACGGGGCCGCATACACCTGGGAGCCCATGACCATTTTCAGGTCCGTGCTGTTCATCATGCTCATGAACAGGAGGGCGTCGACATCGTCGGAGATCGCGTCGGCGGAACCAGGGAAAATGATGACGGGGAGTCCTGATGCCTCCCTGATGGCTATTGCCGTTTCCGACATGTTCTGCTCGGTGACGCCTGTCGATCCGCCGATGAATATCGCGTCGGTTCCCGCCTCCTTCATGTGTTTCGCCATCTCTCCAGCCTTGGACGCGGGCTGCTTGTCAGGATCTATGAGGGCGACATGTGCCGTACCCTTGGCTATCCTGTCGAGAAGATACTGCTTAACCGTCATTTGATCACACCGAATATGTTCGCCGGAATGCGGTGAGTCCACATTATCGGCGTTTCTCAAGAGTCTCTCGAGGCTCCGGAAAACACTATGTTGGTTCAATATAAAAGATATCGCGCGGGCGTATTATCGGCGATGCGACTTCGGGCTCAGGATTGTCCAGATGCCCGCCGTGCGTTTCCAACTACGGTGGAGGCTGTGATGCGACGGAGAGTGTTCGTGTTCCGACGGGCCTTCCGTTTTCCGCGCCGATCCGTCAGGAAGACTCCCGACGTTTTATCCGTGGCCGTCCAGCATTACGGAGGTGTCGTTGCACGATTCGACAAGAGCCTAATTAATACTCGGTGTGATTCCACCAGTGATGGATTTCTACCTCATGACGGACACCGAGGAGGCCAGACCGACCCAGAATTGGGAGGACATAGGCCGTGCTCTGGCGGATGTCACGTCTGGCAAGACGGAGTTCGTGGTGCTGTCAAAGGGGGAGTTCGGAGACGACTACATCCAGACATCCCTCTGGAACTCAGGGGTCATCCTGCGCCCGAGCTACGTGACCGAGATCAGCATCTCGACCGACAACGGGGCCCGTCACTACAGGCTGAAGACCAAGGATTTCAATACGATCCTCAACGCCTTCCGTGCCTATTTCGACGGCTGGGATCCCGTCGTCACAAAATGGGACGATGTAACCGACGAGTTCGAATGATCTTCAGTTTCTGAAGATATGGTAATGTCTCGACAGTGATCCGTGGACTTTCTGCAGGTAGACGTTCTCCAGGGTCATCATCGGGAACTCGACCGTGTGGGGCAGAACCACCCCCGCCCTGGCGCCTTTCCTGAGGGACTTCGGGATGGCCTCCCCCGCCCTGGCGTAAATGTGGTCAATGTTCTCTCCGCCTGTTTTCGTGGACCTTCCGTAGGGTGGATCCGTGCATATGGCATCCATTTCCGGGAACCTCTCCCCGATCTCCCCGATGTCGATGGTCTCGAAGTCTGCGAGTTCCAGGCCGTAGAAATCCATGTTCTCCTGGCATCCTATGACCATCTCCTCATCGAAATCCGAAGCTACAGCCTTCATGCCCATCTCTGCGGCCTCGATGACTATCCCTCCGGTCCCGCAGAACGGGTCAAGGACGGTTCCCCCACGTCTAACGCCGGTGAGGTTGATCAGAGCCCTGGCGTATTTCGGGTGCAGGGAAATCGGTGAGAAGAACGGCCTCTCGCCGACCTTCCTCTTCTCCAGGAGGTCGGTGTCGGTGACGTGCTGCTCTATGTAGAGGTGCACGGCGTCGCACATCTGCATCCTCACGACAACATCCGGTTCGCGGAGGTTGACATCGTTGTTCCTGGACAGGATCCCCCCGATCTTTCTGATGAGCCCCTGGGAATCCGTGTCCTTCATCATGCCCTCGAACCTCTTCGCACGTACCGCGAAGCTGCCTTGGGGGAGGACGACGCTTTCGAGACCGGATACGTCGTCCGGAGTGTATTCGCCCAGGTAGAGCCCTATGCTGTGTGTTAGGGCGATGCGGTCCGCCACGCCCTGGAGGAACCTCTCATCGAAGGACGCCACCATGTACCCCGGTCCAGACTTCACGACCTCGAACGAGTCCGTCTCGGCCTCGAGGCATCTGATGGCTTCGGCCAGGGGCATGTCCTTGGACTCCCCTGAAAGTTCGAAGAAGTATTGGGGGTTCATGCCCCCTGGTTAGGCCTCAGTCCTTTATTCCATCTTCGGTGACCATGAAGACGGCCTCTCCCTCGGGCAGGTTGGGCGAGTCGATAAGCCTGGCGATCCTCTTGCCCGCCTTTCCCTTCCTGAGATAGATGCGGAACGTGGCGGTGTGTCCGACTATATGTCCACCGATGGGCCTGGTGGGGTCTCCGAAGAACGCGTCGGGCTTGGCTGCGACCTGGTTGGTTACCGCTATGACGGCGTTGTTCACTGTGGCGAAGTTCAGCAGGTCGTGCATATGGCGATTGAGGATCTGCTGTCTCTCCGCCAGCGCGCCCCTCCCGACGTACTCCGCTCTGAAGTGTGATGTGAGCGAGTCCACGATCATCAACCTGACCTTGGTGGTCTGGGCGAGCTCCATGGCCTTGTCCACCAGCAGCACCTGGTGCTGGGAATTGAACGCCCTGGCAACATGGATCCTTCTCAGGGTCTCGTCCGGGTCGACGCCAAGATACGTCGCCATCTGGATGATCCTCTCAGGTCTGAACGTGTTCTCCGTGTCTATGATGATGACATCCGAGTCCAGTCCGCCCCTCTCCTCCGGGAGCGTGGCGTTGACCGCGAGTTGGAAGCAGACCTGCGTCTTGCAGCTTCCGAACTCTCCGAAGAACTCCACGATGGACTGGCTCTCCAATCCTCCGGCAAGGAGTTCGTCGAACGCCTTCGATCCGGTCGTGAGCTTAGTCACGGCCTTGCGTCTCTCTAGG
>CALUNK010000008.1 GCA_944321985.1 Candidatus Methanomethylophilaceae archaeon | reverse complement strand
TGGACATCACGTTCCGCAGGGATGCGGACACCCACAGGCCCAGGATCAACAAGCCCGACTCCAGGCTCGACCGCGAACAGAAATCCAAGGGCGAGTACTACTACGCCTGACGAAGACTATTAGGTTAAACTAAAATACTGGCAGAAGTGGTGAGTCAGTATATGGGAAAAGCCGACACCCACCTGCACACCGAGTACTCCGGCTTCAATAAACTCGGCATCCTGAAATTTCCGGAATCGACCACGTTGCCGGAGAAACAGGTGGATAGGATGAGGGAGCTCGGCATGGACGTCATGGCCATCACAGATCACGATGAGATAGCCGGAGCGTTCATCGCCCAGAAATACGCCAAGGCCAACTTCAACGACATAGAGGTGATAGTCGGAGAGGAGGTCACCACCGCCGACGGAGAGATCATCGGCCTTTTCCTGACGGAGAAGATTCCCGACATGCTTACCGTCGAGGAGACCATTGACATCATAAGGTCTCAGGGCGGACTTGCCATAGCCCCCCATCCGTTCAGCATGCATACGCCTGGGCTTCAGGAGCGTATCCTCGACCTGGACATCGACGGCTTCGAGATCATCAACGGAGGCCACCCGGACACCTACTCCAACATGTTCGCCAGGCTTGTCATGGACAGGTACCCAGGCAGATGGGCGGAGACGTCGGGAAGCGATGCCCATTCGGTCTACACGTCCGGTTACAACTGGACCGAGTTCTCAGGCACTACAGCCGATGACTTCAGGAGAGCGATCCTCAACAAATCCACGGTCGCGGTCGGTAAACCCGCCCCGGTCTTCGGACAGGTCCAGTGGAGCGTCGACGTGGTCCTCGGCGCGCAGAAGCTCATGTACAAATCGTTGCTGGGCAAGCTCAAGAGCGTCCCTCATGACCATCTCATCGAGAAGATCAACAGCATCACCGACCTGAAAAAGGCCACTGGCATCATCGCTGGCCTCATGTACGTGATGCCCCCGATGTCGTTCATCGCGACAGTCCTCAGCACCTCTTTCCTGAAGAAGAGCGCGAGCGAGATGACCCCCCTGATTCCTGACAGGCTCTCCTCCGTCGACATGATAATCAGGGCGGTAGACGAGCGCGGCGGCCCCGGATCCGGGAAAGAGGACCTCCTCGAGATGACGGAGGCCCTGGAGGAACTCCAGTCGCACAGGAGGCCGATGCGTGGAATGGGACGCCTATAAGATCGGCGTCACGGTTCCCGGAAGCCATCTGGAAATCGTGATGGACGCCTTGGATGGCGTCATCGATCCCCTGTACCCCGGCTACGATCATGTATTCAGCTGGTGGCCGGTGAAGGGTTGCTGGAGACCGCTCGAGGGATCGTCCCCGTTCGACGGGGAGGTCGGAGAGGTGAGGACGGCGGACGAATTCCGCCTCGAGTTCGCCGTGAGGAGCGCAGACCTCGGGAGGGCGGTCGGCGCGGTCCGCAGAGCGCATCCCTACGAGGAGCCCGCTATCGACGTGATCCCTCTGATCCCCTGGAAGTCCGTCATTCCTTCGGACGGTAGATGAAGATGTTGTCGAAGGTCTTCTGCATCCTGTGAATCTTGATGCTCTGCATCCTGTATGCCTTCTCCCCCTCGTCCAGCAGACCCATTTTAACGTACTGGGTGAGAATCTCGTCGGCCATATCGTAACCGGCCTCCACCCCGACGACGATGTCTATGAGCCTGTTACGGCAAGCAATGTGCTTGGGCAGCTCGCCGCCGTTCTCCTGGAGGAAGCGGTCCTTTATCAGAGGGAACAGGTCCAGGTTCCTGGCGCAGGCCTCCTTTGCCTCCTCGAACCTCTCGGCTCCGAAGAGACCGTCTATGTATCCCTCGGTGATGACGAATCTGCTGTAGTCGTCCATCTCGTGATTGGCGGCATATTCCCCTGCGACGATAGACAGACCGTAATTGTGATCCTCCGTGGCCCTTTCCATGAGCTGCACCAGAAAGGTCTGAGGGGATGAGGTGTCTATGCCCTGGAGATACCTGCGCAACTTGACCTTGTTCGGATCGTTGAGGGTATCGTACCAATCGGAGAGGCCCGCATCAGCGACCTCCCTGGGAATCTCTGCCTGTGCCATGGGCTGGTCATCTGAAAACCGATAGATAAAAGTAAGAGCCCTTATCAGCACGCGCTAGTACCGTTAACGTTCCTCGCGTATGGTCACCTTGTTGCTGGGGGCATGAGGCTTTACGCAGCAAAGCCTGGAGGGGGTCCACTCAAGAGGACACTCGTAGGGGATGACCCTGTCCATACAGTTCCTTGCGCAGTGGCGGCAGTGGAACTCACTGCATGGAACACCGTTTATCGAAGTCTCCACCGAATCCCCGTACTTCGCCATCACAGCCTCGTCGATCTCCTGTTTCTCGACGTACTCCTGCGCAACGGTCATGCTCTTGGGAAGGACGACCTTCATCTCTACGTAGATCTTCGGACCGTACTTGATCAGACGGAGATTGTAGACGTCGATCCAGTCATCGTGTCTGTACTCGTTTATCATCGAGGAGACATCGGCGATTAGGTCCTCGTCGGCGCGATCCATGGTCTCATCCACAGATCTCTTGATAACCCCCAGTCCTGTGTACAGTATGATGAAACCGAATATCACTGCTATGGACGAATCCAGCCAGCGAGCGTCGTAACCCATCCACTCTGCTATGTACACGATGAACAGGCCGATCAGGATTCCCACCGAGGAGTATGTGTCGGAGCACAGATGCTTACCGCTCGCCTCCAGTGCGGGGGAACGATTCTTTCTACCCTTGCGGATCGCGACCCTCCCCACGGCGTAGTTCGCCGCCGCCGCGATGGCGACCAGCACCAGACCGATGTCCAGGTCGGAGATCTCTCCGGGGTGGAAGAAGGAGTTGATGGATTCCAGGATGATGATCCCGCCCGCGACCATGATCATCGTTCCCTCCACCGCCGAGGAGATGATCTCTATCTTGCCGTGGCCGAAGGGATGCGACCTGTCAGCGGGCTGGGCTGAGAGGTATAGGGCGTATATCCCGATGCATGCGGCGACGACGTTGACTATCGATTCCGTGGCGTCTGTGAAGATTGCCACCGATCCCGTCAGGAAGTACGCGAAGTACTTGATGATCAGGAGTGTGAAACCAAGGACAACGATTATCTTCTGGAACTCGAAGTTCTCGTCAGCCGCGTTTGCCATGAGCATCCCTAAGGTCTGCTCATTGAAAACAGTTGTCGATTAGCCATCCTTAATAATGTTAAGCCGCGACTGAACCCTTCCCCCGGAACATGGATACGATGGCACCGACCACGCACATGACTACACAGACTCCGAAGGAGTACCTCATGACCGTGATGAAACTGCCGTACGTCTCGGGAACAAGGTTGTCGGCGGACCCCATGATGACCGATATGAACAGCATCGCGATGCCCATGCTCACCATCATGCCGGTCTGCCTCATCACCGCGACCATTGCGGACGCCTCGCCGGTCTCGCGCGGCTCCACGGACCCCATTATGATGGAGGTGTTTGGAGCGGAGAACAGAGAGAACCCGAAACCCACCACGATGAGGGTGACTGCTATCACCCAGAGCGGGGTGCCGACATTATAGGTCAGGATGGTGGCTATCCCCACCGCGGATATGACCAGTCCGGCTGTAGGGAGGATGCGCTTGTCACGGAGCCTGTCGGACATACGGCCGAAATACGGCGTGCCTACGGCCTGGATCGCGGGCTGGATGAGCATCAGCATTCCTGCCTGGGTAGCCGTGAGGCCTCCAATGCTCTGAAGGTACAGCGCGAGGAAGTAGGATATGGAATATGAGGCGGCGTAGTTCATGAACGTCGCGATGCAAGAGCCTGTGAACACCCTGCCCTTGAACAACCTGACATTCAGCAGATGATACGGGACCCTAAGCTCAACCAACACGAAGAGCCCTATGAACGCGATTCCCACGACCAGCATAATGTAAGCCCAGGTCTCGGGAAGGTTGATCATGCCCCCCATGCTGAGGACGATGGCGATGCCGTACACAACGGCCCCCTTCGCGTCGAACCTGCCTCCCCTGTCGGGGGAGATCTCGGAACCGAACCTCGACATGAAGATTATGGATGTT
Source organism: Candidatus Methanomethylophilaceae archaeon (assembly GCA_944321985.1). Taxonomy (GTDB): domain Archaea; phylum Thermoplasmatota; class Thermoplasmata; order Methanomassiliicoccales; family Methanomethylophilaceae; genus Methanoprimaticola. Next base: position 30,069 of record CALUNK010000008.1, on the reverse strand, counting down.
ACCGCGATCGGGACGATGATGAGGAACAGGCTGTGCCACCCCAGGAGGTCGTTGAGAAAACCTCCAAGGACCGGTCCGGCCGCCAATCCGATGTAGACGCACATAGTCTGAAGCCCTATGGCGCCTCCTCTGTTCTCGTGCGGATAGATGTCCGTTATCATCGAGATGCTGGTTGTCACAATGCATGCGGATCCTAGCCCCATGATGACCCTGCAGGCTATGAGGAAATAGAACGAGGGGGATAGCGGCGCCATCAGACAGGCGACCGCGATGATGGCGACCCCCAGAATGAACGTCTTCTTCTTCCCGTGGATGTCCCCGAACTTCGCCATCGGGACCATGAACACGACGGACGATAGGAGGAACGCGGTGTTGACGTAGGCCAGCATATGCGAGCCCACTCCGAACTCTTCCCCGATGTTGACCAGCGACAGATTCATCATCGTACTCAGAAGCGGGGTGATGAATCCCGCGAGACAGCATGCCAGCAGAACCAGCTTCCTCTCCGTCACCGTGTATGACATGCATGCCCCTTCCTATAACCAAGCGGAGTCTCCCGCCCGAACTCACACTGTAACGGGTAGGTTATCTACTTTGTGTTGGAGGCCCGATGCTGACGTTCTGGACTCAGGCCGATGCCTTTCCCGTCGCCAGACTGCTGCGGCTGAGGACTATGAACGTCAGACCGACCACGACAGCGACAACGGCCATGACCGCGAAAAGGTCCGGATACGAGTTTCCCACTGCTGCGAACAACGGGACGCTGATAAGCGAGATGGAGAACTGTCCGAGGTTCAGACAGGTGCTGTATCCGCCCATGATCTTTCCGGACGTGGTTGCGGTTGTTTCCGCAGCCAGTGTGTTTGACACTGCAGGACTTATCATTCCAAGGGCGATTCCTGCGACGACCATCAGAGCGATGGACGATGCGATGGATTCGGATATCTTCAGGAAGACCAACGATGCTGCCAGAAGGAAGAACCCTATTGATATGATCTTGAAGGGCGGGATTCTCTGGACTAGCCTGCGGTACATCAGACTCATGCAGGCATTGGTGACCCCGTGAACACCGAGGAACAACCCGGTCGCGGAAGTGGTGACTGCGAGCTCCGTCTGCAGGTATGTGGGCATCTTCGTCGGAAGCAGGAACGCCATCGTCATCGCTATGAATATCGTGGCGTAGCAGACAGCTAGCAGCCTTCCGTTTGCCTTCCTCTCGGGGACGACCCTGGCGACATCCTCCGGCACATCCCTCTTAGGCTCCCTCATCGTGAGCAGCACCATGATCAGGATCGGCACTCCGATCAGATAGACCAGGAAAGGCTCTCTCCAGGAGAACTCGGCCAGAAGGCCCCCTGTGTACTCCAGTATCAGCACGCCAAGACCCATCGCCGCAGACTGGTAGCTCAGGACCTTTATCCTGTTCATTCCTCCGTAGTACTCGGCGATCAACGCGGTGACCGAGCTGGAGATTCCTGCGATCCCGATTCCGACGATGAACCTGAACGCAAGAAGAACGTACAGCTGCTCGTCAGAGCTTCCATCCATAAGGAACCCTACGACTCCCGCGACGGTGAAGACCACCAGCGATGTGCTGAGAACCCTGACCTTTCCGAGTCTGTCCGCCAGGGCACCCATCGCGAAACCGACGAGACCGACGGCCAAGGACGGGACCGTGATGATCATAGAGACTAGCGTCCCCTGATCCGGGAACACCTGTTCGATCAACGGCAGTGCCGGCGCCACGGCAGCGCCTCCCATAAGCATCAGCATAGAACAGAGCAGTATGGTTAGCAGAGTCGCCTTCGTCGGCGAGAAACCGTGGCTTTCAGTCATACCGACGCCATTCATGAACTTGTAAAAAAGGAGTTTGGTCATACATACCAGAGACTTCATGGGACGCCTGCAATGAAACGCCATCAGAGCCCCGTTTTCAAAAACTTAACGTTGCTTAGCTGGACATAAAATATTATACACTCTCGAGACGGTTGGACGTTCTCATGGATTTGAAGGGATTTCTCGCCAAGAACGGTTTAGGCATCCTAGCCGCGTTCGCCATAGCCATCCCGTCCTGGATTCTGGTGAAGAGCATCGACGGCATGGAGGTCATCGGAGCGCCGATCGTAGCGATTCTCATAGGTATGGTCTTCGCGATGGTGATCAAGGATCGCAGCCGCATAGCTAACGGGACATCGTTCACATCCAAGTACATACTGCAGTTCTCTGTGGTTCTCCTGGGATTCGGCCTGAACCTGGCCACCGTCGCCAGTGTAGGTGTCTGGTCCCTGCCGGTGATTGTCACCACTATATCCACATCGCTGATTGTAGCCTATATGTTCTACAGGATCCTGCACACACCCGCGAACACGACAACGCTGGTGGGCGTCGGATCCTCCATCTGCGGAGGGTCGGCAATTGCCGCCACAGCCCCGGTAATTAAGGCGAAGGATGATGAAATCGCCCAGTCCATCGCCATCATCTTCTTCTTCAACGTCATCGCCGCGATCATATTCCCGACACTCGGGAACATCCTGGGCATGAGCGACGAGGGGTTCGCTCTCTTCGCGGGAACCGCGATCAACGACACGTCCTCGGTCACCGCCGCTGCATCCACATGGGACGCCATGCACGGCCTGGACCACGTAGTCTTGGACCAGGCCACCATCGTGAAGCTCACAAGGACGCTGTTCATCATCCCCATCGTCATAGCCCTGTCCCTGTACATGGCCAAGAAAGAGTCCAACGGCGAGAACCTGGGAAGAAATGTCAGACACGCGTTCCCAATGTTCATCCTGTTCTTCATCCTGGCATCCCTCATCACCACCATCGTGACCTCGGTCGCCACAGGGGACGCCCTCTCGACAGCCGAGACTCTGTTCTCGGACCTGAAGACGCTCAGCTCCTTCCTGATCGTGGTCGCCATGGCTGCCATAGGGCTTAACACGAATCTGATCCAGCTCGTCAAGACCGGAGGAAAGCCCCTGACCATAGGATTCACCTGCTGGATTGCCATAACGGTGATGAGCCTCATCGTCCAGCACTTCATGGGAGCATGGTGAAGCGGGTAACAGATTATCTACACCGGACGCCGATTACAGACGGATAACATGAGCGATTGTCCCGAAGAGATAAAGAACCGTCTGGGGCTCGTACAGGTCTACACCGGCAACGGTAAGGGCAAGACCACCACCGCCCTCGGATTGGCCCTCAGAGCCACCGGTCGCGGACTCAACGTGATCATGCTACAGTTCCTGAAACCAGACGGCGGCTACGGCGAGCACATAGCCGGCAGAAGACTTCCCGGATTCACCATCGAGCCCATGGGCACGGACCACTTCAAGGGCAGAGTCCCACCCGAGGAGGAGGAGAGGCTCACCCGCCTAGGTATGGAGAGGGCCGCCGAGGTCCTGCGTTCAGGCGATTACGACCTCGTCATACTCGACGAGATCAACAACTCCATGAAGTTCGGCCTGGTCTCTGCGGAGGAGCTCATAGCCCTGCTTGAATCCAGAGCCCCACATACGGAGGTAGTGCTCACAGGAAGAGGAGCTCCCAGGGAGATAATCGACTACGCCGACCTGGTGACGGAGATGACTCTGGTGAAACACCCGTTCGACCAGGGAGTGGATGCAAGAAAGGGGATCGAGTACTGATTCCCGTCATAAGACCGGGACGTCCGCATCCCATCGGAAGACTGGGTGTGCTGCCCATGCCTTTTCGAAGTTCGACCGATGGGTCGGACGGGACTGAAACACCATGTTCACCAGTCCCGTGCAGCGGAGTCTCCGGTCCTGTCATCCGATGAATGAAGTGGCGTCCGACCCGCGGATTTAATATTTTTGTATTAGCGCCCGCATCAGGGTGACATGACACTCTACTCCAGCATCACGGAGACCATAGGCGACACGCCACTCGTATGTCTGAACAGGATGGCCCCTCCGGGCACCCATGTCTTCGTCAAGGTGGAGAGAGGCAACCCGGGCGGATCCATCAAGGACCGTGCGGCCCTGTCCATGATCAACGACGCCGTCGCACGCGGTGAGTTGAAAGAGGGCGGAACCGTGATCGAACCGACATCCGGTAACACGGGAATCGCAATAGCCATGATAGGTGCCGCGATGGGATTCAAGGCCGTTATCGTCATGCCCGACACCATGTCCCCAGAGCGCATCGCCCTCATGAGGGCGTACGGCGCCGAAGTGCTCCTATCGCCGGGAGCGGAGGGCATGAAGGGCGCCGTAGACCTCGCCGAGAAGGTGAGGGCGGAGAGGGGCGGGTTCATAGCTGGCCAGTTCGACAACCCCGCCAACATAGCCGCCCACAGGACAGGTACGGGAATGGAGATCCTCAGGGACCTGCCAGATGTGGACTACGTGTTCGCAGGGGTTGGTACTGGAGGCACAGCATCCGGTATCGCACAGTGCTTCAGGGACACGGGGTCGAGGGCAAAGGTCATCGGTGTGGAACCCGCCGAGAGCCCCCTCATCACGGCTGGACAGGCGGGACCCCACAAGATTCAGGGGATCGGTTCCAACTTTATCCCAGGAAACTACCTGCCTGACCTCATCGACGAGGTCGTCACCGTTCCCGGGGACGAAGCCATCAGGACTGCGGCCGAGCTCGCCAAGAGAGAGGGGATCCTTGCCGGGATCTCGTCGGGTGCCAGCGTCTACGCTGCGTTGAGGAAGGCCGAGGAGGAACCTTCGGCCAGAATCGTCGCGATACTCCCGGACGGCGGCGAGAAGTACATGAGCCTGAACATCTACGGGTGATCCGTTGCCGGTGAAGATTCCGGATGACCTACCAGCCACCTCCGTCCTCGAATCCGAGAACATATTCGTGATGTCAGAGCACAGGGCGGACACCCAGGACATACGCCCGCTGGACATACTCATCCTGAATCTCATGCCAACAAAGGTGGAGACCGAGGTCCAACTCCTCAGATGCCTGAGCAACAGCCCCCTGCAGACCAACGTGGAGTTCCTGAGAATGTCCACTCACGAATCCAAGAACACATCCGCGGAGTACCTGGACAGGTTCTACAGATCTTTCGACGAGGTCAGGAAACGCAAGTACGACGGGATGATCATAACAGGGGCACCATTGGAGTCCATCGACTTCGACCAGGTAGACTACTGGGAGGAGCTATGCGAGATAATGGATTGGACGCTGACCAATGTATGCTCCACGATGTACATCTGCTGGGGGGCGTTCGCCGGATTGTACCATCATTACGGCATCCCCAAACACCCGTTGGAATCCAAGGTGTCGGGGATATTTGAGCAACGCGTGCTAGTGCAGAACGAACCTCTGTTCAGAGGCTTCGACGACCGCTTCCAGATGCCCCACTCCAGACACTCCGAGGTCCGGGCGGTGGACATCGAAGAGAATCCGCACCTTCATGTCGTCTGCGCATCCGAGGAGTCGGGCGTCGGCATCGTCCAGTCGGAAAGGAACCAGATCTTCGTCACCGGCCACTTCGAGTACGACGCGGGCACATTGGCATACGAATACGAAAGGGACTTGGAAGCTGGAAAGAACCCGCACGTACCTGACCACTATTTCGAAGGTGACGATCCCCGCAAAGACCCCGTCGTCAGGTGGAGGGGCCATGCCACACTGTTCTTCACCAACTGGCTGAACTATTATGTGTACCAGGTCACGCCTTACCTCAAAGACGACATCGGCTCGGACTGAGATTGCAAGGACTGGCGACAGACTCGGCTCGACATGAATACCGCGATGAACCGTCGATCAGCGACACGTTGACCCGTCACTCGATCTCATCCTGTAACATGTCGATAGCCTCTGTCCCCAGATGCCCAGCGGTTTCATCCCCGCCTGATCGACGAGTCCTTCGCGACTGCCTCGAAACCGCATCAGAACCTATTATGCCTCCAGACGGACCGTCATGGCTGTGAAGGCCGGATCATTGCGACACGACGCGGGGGTTCACCAGCTTTCCCACAATCGCATCCCTGACGAACGGATTGAGCCCTGACACGTCGCCATCCCCGTCAAGAACAGCCTGGACCTCATTGGAGATGTGGGTGAAGACCTCTCTGAAGATCCTGCAGGAATCGTTGCCGTTGTCCTCAAGACATCCCTCGTGATAGGCGTCCATGCTGCACCCGCCGTTACAGTACCTGAATATCGGACAAGACGCGCACTTCTCGCGCCTCTTTATGGAGCCGACAAGGATCCTCCTGAAACCCTCTGACTGGAACAGCTCGGATATGGACGAGACCCCGTTTATGTTCCCCATGTAGAACTCGGAGGGACATGCCTTGGCACAGGGGTAGACGGACCCGTCGGGGTTGACGCACATCCATTTGGTGAGGCATGACGTGTGGGCGCAATCCGATGGTGTGGGATCCCCCAGATAGTTGAGGATGTACAGATAGTGGGGTATGAGCGGAACGTTCGCTTCGGAGTCGTGGAACCACGCATTGAATGCCTCGATGCTCCCCCTTATGAAATCGTCCGCATCGGGAACCGTGCCGTTGGATCTGGCGCATCCGGCGGGGATCACCGGGGACAGGGAGAGGTTGGTTCCTTTGACCTTGAAATGGTCGTACAGATCCTTCTGCTTCAGAGCGGTCTCCGCCGATATCGTTGCGGACACGGAATACTTATTCTCCTTGGATGATAGGAGGTCCAGGGCCTTGGACGGATCGCCCTCCCTGAGGACATGATTGTATGGACCCTCGTAGGAGACACCTACGTTGATCTGCTTCTCCCTGCAGTATGCCATGAAACGCCTGTTGATGAGCGTCCCGTTTGTCTGGACAGTGTTGCCGCAGCGTCCGTTCTTCCTGCCGAAGTACTTCTTCTGGAGCTCGATGGCCTCCTTGTAGAACGACATGGGGAGTGTGAGCGGCTCCCCGCCATGCCAGATGAACCATGCGGCCTCGTACTCCTGTGAGACCATCTTGAAAAGACGATCGAGAGTGTCGAGGGACATTTCGCCCTTGACCCTCTCGTCCGGTGTATGGTAGCAGTGCCTACATCCCGTGTTGCAGTACAGCGTCGGCTTCACGACTACCGACAGGTAGGGTTTCATACGGCTTCGCTGGATCAGAATGGCCAGTAGGTCCAGACACCGTTGAAACCGTTGGTGGCGTAGCAACAACAGATGACACAGACTACGACTCCTCCGATGAGGCAGCCGTACCATCCGGGAGTGTTGCAGCATCCCTTGTCGTCGCAGCAGCAGTAGTCGCACTTCGTGGATCCGTCGTGGTCCCCCTTGTCGACACGCTCGTCGTGGGTAGTCTCGGGAAGTCCCTCCATAGCGAACGCGATGAACGCGGACGGGGACTGGCTCTCGTAAAGTGCGGTCAATTTGTCTACGGATTCTGACTCGTACGACATGGGATACTCACCTACCGACGCTGAATTCGGTACAGTCTAGGCGTACTTAGTGCGCGTATTTAACGATTAGGTTCTGGACGGTATATGCCAGATATCTGAAACACGGCATTTTGCACACACTGGCGCCGCATCTGACTGTATGGAACGGGAACATCGTAATTCTTACATAGAATCATGAGATTAAATGAGATAATGGGACGGTTTCCGTTCGGATGGAAGACCGGTCCACGGACAGCGTTCACACCATTGTTCACATAGTTCGACACTCGGCACGGCACAGGGGAGGTGAGGGCCAGTCTCGTCGGGCGTTCATTTAACTGGATCCTGGATCACGGTGAAAGGGTGGCCTTGCCGTCATTGACACCTGAACCAACGTCAACGACCTTCTCGAAAACTGCAATCGCAACAATCATATCGCCCACGAAGATTGAGGTTGCATGTTCGGCTACACCGTCCCGGCGTACGGCAGGCTCTCCCCCGCAGACCTCTCGAGATACAGGAGGTACTACTGCGAGGGATGCCATCAGCTGCACGACGGTTTCGGTCTCACGGGGACGCTGACGGTGAACTACGACATGACGTTCAACACCATCCTGCTCTGCGGCCTGACGGGCAGGGCCCTTGACATCGGCCCCACGGAGAACACGATCTGCGTCCTTGAACGCTCCAAGACCGACGACGAACTGATGCGCGACATGGCCGCATACACCCTGATTCTGACGAAGTGGGAGCTCTACGACGACGAGACAGACGACCCCTCCCTCAAATCCAAGTTCATATCCCTGACACTGAACCGGGCGATAGAGAAGGCAGTGGGATTGCATCCGGACTACGACGATATGGTCGGAGAGGGGTTCAGAAACCTAAGGGAGCTGGAACTGGAAGGCTGCAAAGACGCTCGCCTCATGGGAAGGACGTTCGGGAAGGGCCTCATAGGGGCATTGGAGGACATCGCCGGCGACTCCTACTCCCCGGAACTCGGAGAGCTCTTCACCGAGCTGAGCACCGCGGTCTACATAATGGATGCCATCGACGACCTGGATGAGGATTTCATGGAGGGCACCTACAACCCGCTTCTGCCAGATTCCGGGTTCGTCAACGCCAGGAAGCTCATCGACTCGAACATCTTCCAGTTCACAGGCCTCGTCAACGAGACCATCGGATCCCTCCAGTCCAACTACTCCAAGGTCCGGCCGATGATGAGGGGGAACGTGTCACTGTGCGACAACATCGTCTATTATGGCATCCCCGAATCCGCGAGGAAGGTCATCTCTGGAAACGCACAGGCCAAGGCTAGCGTCAAGAACGTGTTCTCCAACAGGAGCGCCAGGATGTCCGAGTGAGGATTCGATCGGAATCCGTCGACGCACCTCCACACCCGTCCGATACCGCTCAACACGGACCAAGACCTTATGACTTGGGACGACCCCACCACCAATCGGCTGACGAGGATCACGGGTTATGCACCGTCTACGATATCCGAATCTGACTTGGAAACTAGCTGGGCGGAAGGCTTCGGGACATGCCACTGCAGAAGTGCGGACGGACCTGTTGCGGACTGGGAGGCATCCACCATGATGCCGGTACACCACCCTCGGAGCCGAAGAGAGATAGACGTCATATCGCACCCGACGGATCGTAATCGGAGCAGACATCCAGGGGGAACATCTCGTTCCCGGTCCTTTGGCATCTCCCTCCTGAATAGTGGAGACAGTTCTCACAACAACCTGGACGGTACCTCCCGCAGGTTTCGTCAGGCAACGTGGACCTCGACTCCGGGAGACATACCCACAAGTCTCCTGCATGCCTGCAGAACCTGCACGTGCGACACTTGCGATAACTCTCATCCATGAACATTCGTAAGCATCGGTCGCTGAAAAAGAATGGGGTCATTCATCGGTTTCTTCGACCTACCGCCTTTGGAATCGGACCTAACGGACAGACCCGTCGCCTGAATCGTAAGTCCGAGGAATGGGTGCAGGAGCCACCCTCCCGTTGACCCTCTGGGTTCCCGACTCTTTACGCCAACTATATACGTCATTTCCCGATTCGGACGCATCATGACGGTCACGATAGCCTATATGGGCATCCCGGGATCCAACTCCGAACAGGCGGCGGTGGAGTTCGCCGCTAAAATGGGATGGGACGAGTACGAGCTCCTCCCGAGGGTCGACTCTAGGGGTGTCGTCGACGCCATGGATCTGGAGGGTGCGGAGTACGGCGTTGTAGCCGTAGCCAACATAAACGCCGGCCCCGTCGAGGAGACGAGGATCGCCCTGAGGGACAGGGACGACATAGAGTTCGTGCTCAGTTTCTGGGTCCCGATACACCACTGCGTCTTTGTCAGGGACGGATACGACGGCCCGATAAGGCACGTCGCTTCCCACATCCAGGCGCTGCTCCAGACCAAGGGAAATCTGGAAAGGCTTTTCCCAGGCGCTGACCGGATCGAGGTGGAAGACACAGCCGTCGCGGCCGAGTACCTCTCAGAGGGAAAACTCAGCGAGGACACGGCAGTAGTCTGCAGACGCAACGCCGGCCAGATGTTCCATCTCCACATGATCCACGAGAACATCGAGGACAGGTCCGACAACATGACCGAGTTCCACCTCCTCCGCAAGGGATCGGCATGATCTCCGAGGTGATAGAGGAGGACGCCCGCAAACTGGACGAGATAGTCGCCGAGCTAAACAGGGAAGCCCTGAAGCACAGGAACGCCCGTGACGAGTACAACAGACAGGCACAGGTTCTCGCCGACAAGAGGGACAAGCTCCAGGCGCAGGCCAGGAAACTCTCCTCGCAGGCATCCGTGTACAAGCAGCAGAGGGACGAATGCAACATCTGCGCCAGAGAGAACAAGCAGAAGCGCGACGAATGGAACGACCGTGCCGCCAGGATGAGGGCTGCCGGAGGCCTGGGTGACATCGGCGAAGCCAAGTCGCAGGCACAGAACTACCACCAGAAGGTGGTCAAGTACTCCCAGGACGGACAGGCGCTTCACGAGAAGATGCACACCCTCATGGACCAGGCGGAGAGCCTCAGACAGGAGGCGCAGGTTTGCCACGAGCAGTGTCAGACATGCCGGAAGGCCGCGAACTCGGAGCACGAGAAGTACATAGCGGCCGTCAGGAAAATCGAGAAGGTCAGGGACAACCTCCCCGAGTGATTTTGGGTTCAGTCCGCGAACAACATCACGTCGCTACGGTACAGCCTCATGAACCTGTACGTGCGAGGCCTGCCAGTCTTGGGGTCCGGTAGCTCCCTGTCGCATACGGGCTTGTAGTTGCACTTCTCCATCACCCTTCCCGACGCTTCGTTCTCAGTGTCGAACCTGGCCTGGATGAACGAGTAATCCGTGAAATCCATGATGTACCTCGATATCGCCGTCAAAGCCTCCGTCATATAGCCGTGGTCCCAATGTCTCTGACTCAAACAGTAGCCGATCTCGCAGTACCCCTGGTCGGGATAGTCACGGACGGCGGTGATGCTCCCTATGGGCTCGCCCATAGACCTGAGCACGATGCACCAGTCCATGCTGCCGTTCTCGTACTGACGAGTCCATGACCTAATGATCCTCCTGGTCTGCAGGACATCCTTGTGTGGTTCCCATGTGGCGAACCTGGCCACCTCGGGATCGGACATCCAGTTCCTGAAGCAGACCTCCGCATCGGACTCTTCGAACCTCCTGAGCTCCAGGCGTTCCGTCCTCAGGTTCAATGTCCTGAGTGTCAAAGTATCTCCACCTGGAGGGACCCCATCACATCCAGCGCCTTCTCCCCCAGCTCCCTGTCGTAGCTGGCGACACAGTTCCTGCGGAGGAACACCCTCGCCTCCGGATTGGCCGTCCTTGCGATGACCGCGTTGGCGATGACGCATATGTTGGTCGCCACCCCGCAGAGCTCTATTTCGTCATAGCCCTTCAGGAGTTCCATGAGCTCCGCACAGCCGAATGTGGGCTTGTCGATAACACGGCACCTCGGATCCTCCGAGAGCTCCCCGACCTTGCCGTGAATTGACCATCCAGAGGTTCCCCTTATGCAGTGCGGGACGGGAAGAAGCCTCCCCTCGCGGGAGTCCAAATAACCAGGGCCGTGAGTGTCCCTGGTGAAGAACACGGAATCACCTGAATCCAGATAAGACGATATCAGGGAGCTTACGGCATCCTCGATTGTGACGGCATCCTGACTCCCCAGAGTGCCGGTGACGAAATCGGTTTGATAGTCAATGACGACCAGGGCACGCATGCCTCGGCCTAGGATTTCACACCTTTATGTTGTTGGCGGTAATGCTGTTCCTCCTAACCGTCTCGAAGACCAGACTGTACGGTATTCCCTGAGATATGGAGATGTCCACGCAAGAGCTTCCCTTGCGATACTCCCCCATGATAAGTCCCTCCATGACGGCATCCACCTCCGGGACCTGCTCAGAAATCTTCTGGATGTCGATCCCCCTCTCGCTTGCCCAGTCCTTGGACGAGCACAGCGGACATTTCCTGGGAACCTTCGTCCCCTTGGCATTCCAACTGTAGCCACAGCGCTTACAGATATAACTGCGTGGCGGGACATTCCACTGATGCGTCCCGCAGGACGGGCACCGCTTCGGAGATCCGTTGTGGGAGTTCCATGTGTGGCCACAGCGAAGGCATGTGACTCTGAGGTGGGAGTCATTCCACTTGATCGAACGACACTTCGGACACCGCTTCGGCAACTGGTCCTTACGCGGGGTCCATTCGTACGAACACCTCGCGCACCTCAACGGGCTGCTAAGCGGCAATGTTAGTGACATGCGATTATGTCTGGCGTTGTAAATATAAAAATATACACGTTAATTTTATATTATTGGATGTATGGTCCAATTCACCATCCCTTCTTGAACGCGACCCATGTGGCAAAATAGACGTTGGCAAATCTCGGATGCCTTATGATTGCCACGATTCCCCTTCCTACGGAGTACCCGCCACCGAACTGCCTCATGGCCTCGGCGATGTCTGCATCGGTCCACTGGGAGAACTGCCGGTGGGCCTTCATGAAATGCGGATTGACGTAGACAGATCTGCTGTACCATCTGGCGTACCTGTTCGGTCTGCCTGCCTTCACGGCCTCTGCCGCCTTCCTCCCAGAGAGCATCGCGACCCCTATCCCTCCGTAGCACAGCGCGTTTGCCATCCCCGAAGCATCCCCGACGATCATTGCGTTGCCATCGACGACTCTCGGAACACCGCCGAACGGGATGTGACGGGCGCCGGAAGAGATGTTCCCCTCGGGAGGGACCTCTCCCTTGGGCGATCCCACCGACATAGTGCCCGGCTTCGATGGGAACCTCCAGCTGTAGAAACCGTTTAGAGACTGGCTGACGGTGAACGACAGGGACGAGCCCCCATCGCCTTCGACTATGTAGTTGACCGCCGACAACATCTCCGGAACGGAACCGAAGACATCCCTTCTCACAACAGAGTGGGCACCGTCCGCCCCGATCAGGTATCTGCAATGGATTTCGCCGACGGTGGTCCCCACAAGGAAACCGTCCCCCTCCCTGACGACCGACGTTGCCGTCGCACGGATGAACTCCGCACCGCACCTCCTGCGAATCGACCTGAGCATCTCCGGACGGTCGATTATGTTCCCATCGACGGGGACCGTAATCACTGTACCTCCGGGAAACGAGATCTCTATCCTGTCGACCCTGGCTACCACCGACTCGGGTTCGATTCCGGCCTTGATGAACATCCTGTCGCTGACCGCCTCGCCGCAGACCGAGTGGTACCTGCTGAACATTGAATCGGAGAGTCTCTCGAGGACGACCACGCTCCCCTCGTATCCGTCGAGATGGAACGCCGCGGATATGCCGGCTGGTCCCGACCCTATGATCAGAACATCCGTGTACATCGTATCACGCCAGCAGAATCATGTGCCTCGATATGGCTATGCGGACCCTCATCATCACTGTCCTCCTGTCGTACTCCTCGCAGGAGTACTCGGTGCTCCTCTCCAGGTCGGCCAGGAACTGGTCCGCTGCCTGCCTGGTTATCTCCTCTGAATAGATCATGACATTTGTCTCGAAGTTCAGCGTGAACGAACGGATGTCGAAGTTCGCCGACCCGACGGAACAGCACCAGTCGTCCATGACGATGAGCTTCTCGTGGACGAAGCCGTCGTTGTAGCGCCACACCCTCACACCCGCCTTCATCAGAGCGTTGGCGTACGACATGTTGTTCCAGAACAGAAACATGTGGTCCTTCTTGTCAGGGATCATTATCCTCACGTCCACCCCCGACTTTGCCGCGTTTGCCAGTGCCAGGATCATCGATTCGTCCGGAGCGAGGTACGGGGTGGTGATGTAGAGGCGCTCCTTCGCGTGTACTATCATCGCCAGGTACTGCATCTGGACGGGATTGTTCGGCATCGTGTCGGGACCGCCGGAGACCAGCTGCATCCTCACGTTGCCTGTGTGCGGAATGATGACATCCCCCAGATAATGGCCAATGGGCTTCAGCGGATCCTTCCTGGCACAGTACTGCCAATCGGCGGAAAACCTGACCGCCATCGGGATTATCCCGGAACCGACCACTCTGACGGAGGCGTCCCTCCAGTGACCCAGAGGACCCTCCCCCTGGTACTCGTTCCCGATGTTGAAACCGCCGCAGTAGGCGATTTTGCCGTCGATGATAGCTATCTTACGGTGGTTCCTGTTGTTCTTCTTCGGACTGAGCAGGAGGTTCAGCGACGAGTGGAACGTCGCGTAGTGTCCGCCGGCGTTCCTGAACTTGAATATGCCTTCCTTGGGTCCCTTTCCGATTCCGAAGGCGTCCGTGAGGAGACGGACCTCCACGCCCTCCCTGACCTTCTGGGTGAGTATGTCCATGAGCTCGTTACCGATGGAGTCGTTGCGGATGATGTAGTACTCCATCAGTATGGACTTCTTGGCTGACCTGAGGTCGTTCAGAAGATTCGACAGCTTCTCGTTCCCCTCTGTGTACAGGATAACGTCGTTGTCGTCCGAGTAGGACCAGGCGCCTGATTTCTCCATGCACTTGGCCATACGGTACATCTCCCCCTTGTCCGGTTCCTCCCCTAGCCCCTCCAGGAGATTGCTCTGATACTCCGTCGCCATCATGAGCTGGGTGTCGGTGATGTTCTTGGGCGTGAACTTCCTGCGGTTGTAGATAGTGGCACCGAGGTACATGTACAGGATGAACCCGACGGGTGGTGCCAGGCATAGCATGACAAGCCACGTCACGAAGACCCTGGGGTCGTACCTCTCCAAGAACATGAGGACCAGGAGCGCCGCGATATCGAAGATAACTATTATCGTCACTATCTCGGAGAGTGTCACGGTGTAGGAGAGCGCCTGCTCCACCTCTGGAGGGAACATGGACTCCGACATGTCTCTTGGGTACCCCTGGTATGTATTTATTTGGTTCCCCAGAATCATTGGGAAGATTCGGTTGTTCCGATCATCCCCTATCGTCTTATTATATAGTCATCGGATGTTTTCTTTGTCATGTACTGCAGGTTCTGCGGCCGCGAGCTTGACGAGGGCTCAACCTACTGCCCGAAATGCGGATTCTCAGTGGATCCAGTGGGCACCACCCCCATACCTACGCACGGGGATCGGAAGGAAAGACGCAGAACGATACTCATCATCGCCATTCCCATAGTGCTGATATTTGCAATCACGGTGGCATTCGTCGGATTGGCCCTGCATGGTCCGGAAGAGCAACCTGCGTACTGGGTGAGCGATGACGTTTACGTCACAGGAGCCTTGGCCGACGGGACATTCACCGTCACCGATGAAGGGGAGTCCCTGCATATCGTGTTCTACGACTTCGACGATAACTTCCCTCCTTACATCTGGCACTTCGTCGGCCGTGACGGGACTGACAACACATACAGGCCCTTTTGGACCGAACTCTGGATAGACAAGGCCGAACTCCCGCCGGGAGAGTACACGGTCTGGGTGGAAGGCGAAAATCTGAAGGATCACACCCCTGCTTCTAGTGCCGCCGGGGTTCTCAAGCTCTACGGAACCGTGACCGACACTTTCCAATGGGAGTACATGGGCTATGACTTCTCCGCCTCAGTGTCCTACGAACTGTCTCACTACGACGAGTACGCCGCGTATTCTCCGTATCTGAGGACCTACGGTGAATTCGGGGACAGGGTTGCCGCGATGACAGCCACGGACGCGACCATCACGTCTCTGGAGAAAGAACTCAGATCTGCATACCTGGGAGCGTTCGGAACGACGTCCCCTGTCGATGGGAAGGACTATGCCGACTTCATTCTCGGGTTCGTGCAAATATGCTTCGACTACTTCGACGACATGATCCTCTACGGCTGTTCTGAATACTGGGCGTTTCCGATAGAAACGCTGTACCACGGCGGAGGGGACTGCGAGGACACCTCCTTCCTCTGCGCCGTCCTCTTCGACGCCGCTGGCTACGACTCCGGGATGTTCATTGTCCCCGGCCATGCACTGGCTGCCGTAGCATTAGACCAATACTCCAACGAGATCGACTGGGGGAGCTCATCGAGGTTCCACATCTACTCCTACGACCATGGCGGGGAGACGTTCTACGGTTGCGAGACCACGCTCAGCAATCCAATGCCCACTGGGGTCATCTCAAAGGACTACACGATAACCTCCGACGGACGGTTCCAATATCTGGGCGAGGGCGATGACCCCCAGGACGGACTTTACTTAATCTGCTGACCGTGTCGAAATAGACATCAGCCACGCTTCGAATGAGAACTGGGACTCCATCTTCAATCCCCCCCCCCGATGGTTCCATTTACTTTCAGACAACGGCCTCAGACCGGGCGCTATATGTCAGGAACACACCAGGCATACGCAACCCATGGTCTGTTGTTGGACCGGGTACCCCAATCGCACAGACCCATCCCGAACGCTCGGCCATCATATCGGGATGGATTCGGCCCTATTCACCGCTCGGGGAATCCGTCTCACCGATCATGACGTCTCGTCGTCCCGTGCGGACACCCATTGACGTACCGTTAAAACAAAGTGGAGCCGCCTGAGGGATTTGAACCCCCGGCCTGCTGATTACAAGTCAGCCGCTATACCCCTAAGCCAAGGCGGCACCAATCAGTCGTATCCGCAACTCGTTTATATCGGTTTCCATCGGACGTGCATCGTTCTGGACTCTCACCGACATTGTTATATTATACAACGCAATCGCGAGCCCATCATACATTGACATTCAAATGGTGATTTCAAATGGCAGACGCTAAAAATATTGTCCGCATCGAATACAAAGCCTACTTCGCAGACGCAGACAGGCTCTACGACACCACGAACGCCGACGCAGCCAAAGAGGCTGGAATCTTCAACGAGAAGGTCACCTATGCCCCGATGGCCTACATCGTCGGATCCGGTTCCCTCTACGCTGACCTGGACACTGCCATCGCTGGTGCCGAGATTGGAAAGGAGATCGAGGTCACCATCCCCTGCGAGAAAGCCGCCGGTGCCAGGAACCCCAGGCTCATCGAGCTCCACCCCATCAAGGAGTTCTACAAGAACGAGATCAACCCCTACCCTGGAATGTCCGTCAGCCTTGGCAACCGCAACGGAGTCGTCATGTCCGTCGGAGCCGGTCGTGTCAAAGTCGATTTCAACAACCCCCTGGCCGGTCACGACCTGAAATACGAGGTCACCGTCATCGAGGAGGTCACCGACCCCATCGAGAAGGCCAAGTGCATCATGGAGATGGACTTCGGAACATCTGAGGGATTCGGATTCGGCATCATGGAGGACAAGGTCGTCGTCACCGAGGCCGAGATTTGCAAATTCCACGAGGGCTGGGCCGTCGCCAAGTACAGGCTCGTCTCGGACTACCGCAACACCTTCGGAGTCGACCGTGTCGAGTTCGTCCAGGTTTGGGAGTCCAAGAAGGCCGACACCCCCGCCGAGTGATTCGATATTCCATATCCGAAACCCCTTACCTAAACACCCTTAATTCTAACTCTCCCGATTGGAAATGGGAGGGCGGTGCCTCCCCTCCATCCTATCCGCACCTGGCGTGTCAATCGAAGAACGCCAATATGGTGTTCAGATCGCTGTTGATGTTGTTCCCGTTCACAGACGGCCTATAGGCTTGGCGCCTGGATCTCTGCGGCTCGGTGGGGAAACGCTGCTTGGTCCTCGGTATGATCAGTGTCTGCTGGTAGTGCGTCATCTCTCTTCTCTCCCGCAGCCTTCATCAGCTGCATATGAGAGATGCACAGGACGATATAATTACATCTCGTTGTTATTATTGTAATGTTTGTATTTCATGTTATTAGTGCAGAACGCGGGACAACGAAAGCGTCGGCTGGAGGATGAAACGGAAAGAGAAGAAAGACGGAAATCAATCGAGATAGAACGTGTTGACGACGTTGATCCCGTCATCAGTCAGGACGTATTTGTTGCGGAGGTCGTCCTTCCTGATCCACCCGTTCTTCACCCACTTGGTGATGAAGTCCCTCTGGTAGTAGACGGCCTCTGTCTGACGCTGGGTGGACTTCCTGTCCGGATCTCCCGATTCGGTGTCACGGTACCACAGACCAGCCTCTTTCAGGGCCTGCACCATCCTGCCACTGGTAACGGATGACTTGGACGAGTTCCTTTCGTGGAGGATGCGCAGACCACGGACAAGATGTTCCTCCGGAATGCTGATGTTGTATATCGGCATCGTACGAGGTGGATAGGTGGACTTGGTCAGTCCGACTGGCTCACCATCGACAAAATAGACGTCCTTAATCCTCTCGGTAGGAACAGTGTACTCCTGGGTTCCTACGGAGAACGGTATCGTCCCCGGGACCATCATCGATGCGACGGTGGCCGCAGAGGAATACTCTGGTGAACCAGCGGAGACGTTGACATAAATCTCGCATCCCTCTCCGTCGGCGTTCTCAGACTGTATGATGGAGAGCACCGTACGAAGCATGACGGAGAAATCGCTGACACGCTCGTTGTGAATTACCACCTCGACCTCACGTGGCGACTCCGTCCTGAGCAACTCGCAGACTCTCTGGCAAAAACTGTCGTAAATCATGCCGCTCTCAGAGGTTGGATCCTTCACATAGTGAATGATGTGGGCCTTGTTTATCTCATAGTACAGAGCTGGTTCCACAACCTTCGAGGTCTCGAAGGTGACACAAGCCACCATGATCCTTTTCTTACGACCAGACGGCAAAGTACATCCCAAATAGAATAACAGACACCAGATATTTAATATCTGTTATTACATAATTTATGTATTAAACAAATATGACAAATTTTACAAAGATAACAACAATCGATTTATTAATTACAACACGATTTTCATACTGTGCTTCTTCCCCCGAGGAGGCACATCACCCGTTTTTGGCCGAGGCCCCAAAACATCTATCCCATCCGGGCCTCGGCTCTGTTATCATTCTTTGGATTAGATTTCAAACAAATCTGTCAATCGAAATGCTTATATCCGACGTAGGTTTCGGGGAATTCAGCGGACAGGTGGCCTAGTCTGGATATGGCAGCAGCCTCCTAAGCTGCAGGCCGGGGGTTCGAATCCCCTCCTGTTCGCCATTATTGATTTCATTCTAGATAGTCAGACTATTGTCCTGGAAAATAGCACATTCCTGATGCATTCTTTTAACCCCTCCTACATTAATCCAGAAATGTTTGGAAAAATATTTCCCAGACCCGCAGAAGACAATAATCACCGAAGGCTCCCCGTACGTCCCCGAGAGGTCCTCGCCCGCGGCATCGGACTCCATGCCCAGAGCGGCTACCGCTCCGAGGATGGCCAACTCCGACATTCCACTCCTCCATAACTGCATCATGATGGCAAGGTTAATAACCGACCTTGCCAGGCAATCCAGCTTGACTGCCATGATCTTGTGGAGCTTTCCTGTCTTAACTGCCACAGCACCCCGTCTAGCTGGAGGCGTTTGGAACATTCGCCAGAGGCCACAACGATATACTCCACATAAACGACATGACCTCTGGCCTCCGATACCTCGCGGATACAGAGCATCCGGTTATCGGCATCCTGCCCCCACCCAGTGAATACGCAGGCATAAAAGACGACTACCGTGCTGTCCCCCGACACTCTTGTCCGCGGACGTCCTGACATCCACGGAGATCTTCAGCCACCTGACACCTCCAGGTGATCTTGCTGTACTTCTGCAGGGCCCTGTGAATCCCTGGAGTAGTGATGATTTCACTCTTATTCGTCTTCCTGGCCAGCATAGTCTCCGTCAGGATCCCGCACAGTTCCTGGATCTTTCTGTCATATGTCGTGATTTCGTTGGACAGCAAAATATTGTAGAGCCTAACGAAAATTGAAAATCATACCTTTATTTCGAACAAATATACGTTGATATTGCATATAATCTTCAACACGAAACAGAAAAAATGTTTAGGTTGGATTATGGTTACCGATCTACTTTCTTTTGTTCTCCAACTGGTATAGCACCATATCCGTTTTCCAAAGCATGGGCGACGACTTTAGAAGCAGGACTGAATACAAAGTATCTGTCCAATAGACCTATCATTTTGGATGTACAGATGCCTGTAAAAAGTGCGGATACTATGGTTCCTACCCCTATTCCGACAATGCCATCTAGAAAGAGCAATGATAAAACGATTGACGTGAGTAAACAAATGATATCGAATAACGTCTTCAGATTCCTATATGGTATCCTGTATGTTAGAATCATATCACGCATGAAGGTGTCGAATGGAAGCAATGGCATCCCACACCTCATAAACATGGCCAAACCCAAAGAAATAATAAACATCGATACAGCAAAATAAACTGCCTGTAAAGGTATCCCTCCAGAAGGAAGCGAGTCTATCAGCGGCTGCATGACATCTATTATTACCCCATATCCAAGTCCGAGGAAAATAGATACAACATAACTTTTTCTTACATGCCGGACCAGAATTATGGTTAATAGTAAAATGAACAGGAAGTAGATGAAATTCCACATCCCGTAGTCGATGGACGGTATGATATAATGGAGCTCTAGTGGTACAGAGGAGATGACTGTTATGCCGAGTCCACTCTTCAGAAAAACGCAAATCGATGTAGACGTGAGAAAAAGACCGACTAGAAAAGCGATCTCGCTAGGGAATACATGTTTTGTCTCGTTTTGATTCATTGTTCTGCCTTCGTTTGCACGATCAGATTGTAACATGACGTGCTTATGAGGAGGCCGTTGAATAGCGGCACCATACGGGATCCGTTCCTTTTCCCGCAATAGAATAACGCCAGTATCGGTGCGAGTTCCGGCGTACGTTGGAACACAGCGATGATAGTAAAAGAAGGATATAATATTGACTTTCATGATAAAGTTGATAAAACAAAAACAAACGAATTTGGTAAATTCGAATAATATCTTGTGTATTGTCCGTGAGATCCAAGAGACTCTAAAAATGCCATTACTTGTTTGATATTCTGGATTCTTCTCACACTTTTATTGTCATAGAATTTCTTGACTATATCGATGTTCGACCCCGTATACACGGATTCTGCATCACATATGCTCTTTTAACAGAATACTAACAATAATCGCAATTCGATGTGTTAAACCAATTCGACGTTCTAATGCGTAGGGACAACTCAACCAGAGGACTTTTGCGTTATAACCATCAAATCGAAGATTCCCATTCATCATGCAATGATCAATGTCAACATAATGAACGGATTGGTTTCCAAAGCCATTCATATAAATTCAGTTATTGTTGAACGATTAGATATACGGAGAATCAGCCTCAATAATTCAACAACACCTACGTCAAAATACAAACATCACAGTATCCACATCAGACTGATTTCTAGATGTAGGTTGTACCAGATGCATTGAAAACACTCTAAGATTTGATTTCTCATCAATCGATAGACTGTCTTCTACATTTAATAAAACAACAATCAAACAGATTACTGAAACCAGAATCGATGGTACGAATTGTAGAGGTTTAAAACACATGACAAAACCTCGATAACTGAATGATCTGGCATATATTGTGTTTGAGCTTGCACAATATGTTTTAACTGAAGCATCCTGTTGATTAAATTAACATTATGTCGGATTCTTATTATATGTGAAACCAAACGATGGTATAGTAATTTGTTGGCTGATATAATGAATAAAAAACAGTGGATTACGGTGGCAATAATCATCGTAATGTTGTGCGTCGCTGGAGGCACATGGTACGCCACATCCCACAACGATGACAGAGAGGTCCTCATAGTAGAGACCAGTCCAGATTTCGCCCCGTTCGATTACACAATAGGGGAAGAATTCGTTGGAATAGATATGGACATCGTCCGTGCCGTGTGTAACGACATGGGATGCGACGTGAAGTTCAGACAGAACACGTTCGATTCCATTCTGGTATCTGTGCCCCAAGGAAAAGCAGACATTGGAGCGTCCGGTTTCAGCATAACACCGGAAAGAGCAGAATCAGTCCTATTCTCTGACCCGTACTTTGACATACACCAGGTTGTCGTAGCTCCGGCAAACACCGACATAGAAACATTCGAAGATGTGAAAGACAAAAGAATCTCCGTACAGAACGGAACCACAGGAGCCGACTACGCTGCAGAGATCAGTACTAATGCCCGGACCAACGTCATATACCAGGCGTCCTACCAGAGCGTCATCCTCGATCTACTCAACGGAAAAGCCGATTGTGAAATTGTAGATGAGGCCGTCGGAATATCACAAGCTGCCTCACATCCCGAACTAAAAGTTCTGGATATCCTGACAGAATCCCCAATCGAGCAATACGGATTCATATTCTCCAAGAACAACACAGAACTGCAAGAAAGGTTCAACTCATCCCTGGCGAAGATCAAGGAGAACGGCATTCTCCAGCAGATAATCGACCATTACGAAAGCAACGGATACTCTGCCGACACCCCATCATTCTTTTCCTACAAGGGCACCCTTGTGGTGGAAACCAGTCCGGACTTCCCACCGTTCGAATACATGTATGGAACCGAGTACGCGGGAATAGATATGGACATAGTCAGGGCCCTATGCAACGATATGAACTACAGACTGGAGATGAGAAGCAATACCTTTGACTCCATCATCCTGTCAGTTGGTCAGGGCAAGTGCGATATGGGCGCTGCCGGATTCACCATGGATCCAGATAGACAGGCTCTGTTCTCCGATCCGTACTACACCATCAAACAAGTGGTCGTCGTCAAAGAAGGTTCCGACATCCAAACATTAGACGACGTCAAGGGAAAGAAAATCTCCGTGCAGACAGGTACAAGTGGCGCTGACTATGCAGAGACACTGTCCAACAACATCATCTACCAAAAGGCCTACACCGAGGTGATTCTGGATGTTCTAAACGGAAAGGCGGACTGTGAGATCGTCGACAGTGCTGTGGCAGAAGCCCAGGTAGCCAGACAACCTAATCTGAAAATCCTTGATATCACCGATGCCGAACCAGAATACTACGGCTTCATATTTGCACTTGGCAACCAGGAGCTTTGTGACGAGGTCAACACATCCCTCGCTAAATTGACTGAGAACGGAACCATAGACAAGATAATAGACTATTATGCAAAGAACGACTTCAAAGAAATCCCTTCCTACTACAGTTCCCAGGAAATCGAGGATGAAGATGATGAAAACGCAGGGGGGTTCTGGGCAGACCTCTGGGATAGGTTCTACAACGACTTCTTGAAGTTCGATCGTTACAACTACATCTTTGAGGGTCTGAAGAACACATTGATTATCACTGCATCGGCACTGGTAATCGGACTCGCTCTGGGTGCGATGCTCGCAGTAGTCAGGAGCATCCATGATCTGACCGGGAAGATGCGGGCGATCAACACTGTAGCCAGGGCATATATCACAGTAATACGCGGTACGCCAATGATGGTCCAGTTGCTGTTGATCTACTATGTGGTGTTTGCATCATCAGACAACTCAATACTTATAGCATCGATAGCATTTGGATTGAATTCGGCAGCGTATGTAGCCGAGACATTCAGATCCGGAATCACAGCAGTCCCGAAAGGACAGATGGAGGCTTGCCGCAGCCTGGGAATGAGTAACTGGATGGCCATGACAACGGTCATCCTTCCGCAGGCACTCAGAAACGTAACCCCCGCTCTGGGCAACGAGGGAATTTCCCTGCTGAAGGAAACATCTATCGCTGGATACATAGGAATAATAGACCTGACCAGGGGAGCGGATATAATCAGAGGACAGACCTATGATGCGCTGTTCCCAATCATCGTTGTGGCCGCCATATATCTGGCGATCGTCCTGGTGCTCAGCCACCTGATAAAGAGGCTTGAAAGGAGGCTTAACAGTGCCTACTGACGGAGAAGTGTTGATAGAGGTCAGGAACCTTGAGAAATCCTTCGGAGACCATGTGGTCTTGAAAGACATAAACCTAGACGTGCATAGAGGAGAAGTCATCTCCATCATCGGACCATCTGGATGCGGAAAATCCACGTTCCTCAGGTCAATAAATCTGCTGGAGAAACCAACTGCAGGAAGCATAGTGTTCGAGGGAACGGATATTCTCGCCCCCGACACAGATGTTGACGTCCTACGTCGCAGAATCGGCATGGTGTTCCAAAACTTCAACCTCTTTCCGCACAAGACGGTAAAAGAAAACATCATGCTGGCCCCTGTGAAACTGAAGATAATGACGGAAGAGGATGCATCCACAAAAGCAGACGAACTTCTCACGAGAATTGGCCTTCTGGACAAAGCAGACCAGTACCCTTCGAGGCTCTCTGGGGGACAACAGCAGCGTGTGGCAATAGCCAGGGCACTAGCGATGAACCCCGACGTAATGCTCTTCGACGAACCGACTTCCGCCCTCGACCCCGAGATGGTCGGGGAAGTCCTGAACATCATCAAGAACCTGGCCGACTTTGGAATGACTATGGTCGTGGTCACTCACGAGATGGGATTTGCCAGAGAGGTTTCTGACAGAGTCCTGTTCTTCAACGATGGAATTATCGCAGAAGAGAACACTCCAGATGAATTCTTCGGAAACCCCCAGAACGAACGTCTCAAGGACTTCCTATCCAAAATCCTTTAAACAATTTCGGGACGGGAAACCGTCCCACCCATTTTCACTATCTTTTCGAATCATCTCTTCGCACAATCATCGACAAAGCATCCACATCAGACCAATGTTTCATCGATGAATATGGAGCTGTAGAATATTCGCTTAGCGATGCAGAAGATCTGATATATTAGTATAGATGCGGGGCGAGCCCCGCTTCTGGTTTAAAAAAAGACTCATTCAGCCTTGACAGTCTCCTCGGCGGACTGTATGCACTTCGTCAACACCGAGTATGCATTTATCATGTCAGATTCGCCAACAATGAAAATCGTGTCCGTATGACAGCTAACGGTCTCCTCGATATTTATGCCCGCGTCAGACAGGTTTGTGATCAGATAAGCTATGACCCCGCTTGTATCCACTATCTTCTCCGGGGACTTGACAGCGATTTCCACCAAGTTCTCCCTGACCTTGATGAGATTGAACCTGCCTACCGTGTCAATAATCCTCTCCTTGAGAAGGGTGTCTGCTATTATAGTCACAGCAGAAGCGGACTGGACACACTGCATGATACTGTTCTCGTTCCAGAGATCCTTGAACAGGTTATCCATCTTGTGCAGGACTGACCAATCGTTTTTGGCGGTAACGATGCATGTCTTGGTCCTCATCTCCAACCTGCTGTCCTTCAGGATTCTAAGAATACTTAGCTCATGATCGGTGGTAACCGAAAGCTTAGAGGCGTAGCGACGGCAAGCAATCATCACGGCCTCCTCGTTGTCCACGCCGATGTCCTTCATGATCATCCTGGCGAGAGACGAATAATTGATGAGTCCCTTGGCTACACAGTCCTTGATGCTGGGGTGGGCGTCTATGTACATCCTGGTCTTCTCGGCAAGACTCTCCTTGATGACGCTTTTGGACATGTCGAAGGCATTTCATTACATCTATATGAATGTTTTAAAATAGACAGAAAAATGTAAAAGGTTTGGAAATAGGACAGCCGTGTTCCTCAGTTCAACGCCTCTTTCAGAAGCTTCGTGAACACATCCTTCTGGGAGTCGTCGATGATGAGCGGAGGGATGAGGCGGATCGTACCGCCGTGTGCGACGTTGATGAGAACACCGTTGTCGCGACAGTACCTCTGGACCATCGAGGCCGTCTCGTTCGAGTCCATCTGGACACCGATGATGAGGCCGCATCCGCGAACGTCAGCGATCCTGGGCGAGTCTATTGACATGAGGTCCGCCATCCATCTGGAACCGACTTCCTTGGCATGGGCGACGATGCCGTCTCTCTTCATGACGTCCAGCACCGCGCATCCCGCGCTGCAAACCAGGGGATTGCCGCCGAAAGTGGTCCCGTGGGAACCCGGGGTCATGACCGCTGAGATGTCGTCGGTGGTGGTTACGGCACCGATCGGCGTCCCCCCGCCAAGCGCCTTCGCCATCGTGATGATGTCGGGGACGACCCCGTAGTTCTGGATGCCGTACCATTCTCCGGTGCGCCCGATGCCCGTCTGGACCTCGTCCACAACCATCATCGTCCCGTTGTCGGTGCACAGGTCGCGGACACCCTTGAAGAACTCCGCGGTAGCGGTGTGCACCCCGCTCTCTCCCTGTATGGGCTCGACAATGAGCGCGGCGACATCCTTGGTCATCTTCTCCTTGACGTTCTCGAGATCCCCGAACCTGAAGTACTCGTAAGCATCGGATATCAGGGGTTCAAAGGACTTCTGAATGCTCTCCTGGCCGGTGGCTCCCATCGCAGCGGACGTCCTGCCGTGGAACCCGTCCAGAGCGGCCATTACCTTGCTGCGTCCAGTATAACGAACGGCTACCTTCAGAGCGCCCTCGTTGGCCTCGGCGCCGCTGTTGCAGAACAGAGTCCTGTCCAGGTTGCCGGGGGTTATGGACGAAATCCTCTCCGCCAGCTCCGCCTGCTGCTCCACATAGTACAGGTTGGAGACGTGTGTCATCCGCGATGCCTGCTCCTGGATCGCCCTGGTGACGTCGGGATGGGCATACCCGAGGGAGTTCACAGCGATTCCAGCCACAAGGTCCAGGTACTCCCTGCCGTCGCTCCCGTACAGGTAGCATCCACTGCCGTGCGTGAACGACAAGGGGATGCGACCGTAGTTTTGGAACAGATAGCGGTCGCTCTTCGATTTTACTTCGTTGAAATCCATTTCACTCACTTCGTGATGATCGTGCCGTGCGGCACCCCCTTCTTGATGTCCGTGATTATGCTCCTGGGATCCTTGCCATTCACCATCCTGACGGTCGTGACTCCGGCTAGAAGAGCCTTCCTGCATGCTTCGACCTTGGGAATCATCCCACCGGAAATCGTTCCGTCGGCGATCAGACGGTCCACATCCGCCAAGGTGAGCGAATCGACCTTGGAACCGGAGTTGTTGATGTCCAGCATTATGCCGGGGACATCCGTTATGGTGATCATCTCCTTGCATTCTACACCAGCGGCTATGCCGGCGACCATCGTGTCGGCGTTGACATTGAGCATTCTGCCCTCTGCGTCCTTTCCTATGGGGTATATGACTGGGGTGATTCCCTGATCCAGGAGATCGAAGAGGCACTGGGGATCTGCCCCCGACACCTCACCGACGAGACCGAGGTCCACATCAATCTCCTTCCCGTCCTCGATAGCCTTTATGGGTGCCTTCCTTGTACAAACGGTGCAGAAATACCCGGGGATTCCCAGAGCCTGCACTCCGGATTCCTGAAGGCATCCGACTATCTCGGAGTTGAGCCTCCTGAGGACCGTCTCTGCGACGTCCAGCGAGTCCGCGTCGGTCACCCTGACGCCGCACACCTTGCGGGGCGTCATGCCGCGCCTCTCCATCTCCTCCGATATCTCGGGGCCCCCACCGTGGACGAGGATGATCCTGTCGCCGTCATGGATGAGCTCCGCGATCTCCCTGGAGAGACGCATCATGTCATCCCTGCCGCGGATCGCATTTCCACCGAACTTCAATACGTATAGGTCCTTCATCTGCTCAGCTCGCATACTCCGCATTGATGCGGACGTAATCGTAAGTGAGATCGCAACCCCAGCCGGTGGACGACTCCTCGCCTACGCCGAGATCGACCAGTATCGTGACCTCCTTGTTGTCCATGGCCATGCGGACGACCTCCACGGCACGCTCGTCCTGGAATATCGGGGCCCCGGAATCCAGGATCGGGACCTCCATGTCCCCGCCCTTTATGGTAAGACGTACCTCGTTGAGGTCGAATTTGCAACCGCATGCACCGATGGCCATCATCAGACGACCGTAGTTCGGGTCTGATCCGAAGATGGCCGTCTTTACCAGGGGCGAGTTGAGGATCCCCTTGACCGCAAGCTTGGCATCGTCCTTGGTCTCGGCTCCGGTAACCTGCACTTCGATGAGCTTGCTGGCTCCCTCGCCGTCCTTCGCGAGGTCGTGCGCGATGTTGGTCATGATCGTGCGCAGAGCAGCCTCGAATTCGGGATCGTGGTCTGCCGGTTTGGAGTTGGACCTGCCATTGGCCAGGAGGATGCAGGTGTCGTTGGTGGACTGGTCCCCGTCGACCGTGACCATGTTCACAGTGTCGTCCAAGATGGACTGCCAGACTTCGGCGAAATCGTCACCGAGAGTCGCATCCGTGCTAATCAGCGTGAGGGTGGTGCCGTGAAGCACTTTGACATGGGGCGCTATCATACCGCTCCCCTTGGAGATTCCGGCGACGTACACCAGCGTTCCATCAGACATGCGTGCGCGCACTGCACACTCCTTCTTGATCGTGTCCGTGGTCATTATGGCCTGGGCGATGAGCCCGTCCGCATCGCGCCCCACATCGAGGGTCTTGACGGCACGGGATATGCCGTAGCGGATCTTGTGCATGTCCAGGAAACGGCCGATGAGACCGGTGGACATGACCCCGACCTCCTTGGGGTCGAGATTGAGCTCCGCGGCAACGGCCTGCTTCATGGCGTAGACGTCCTCTATCCCGCGGCGCCCGGTGAGGGCATTGGCGTTTCCGCTGTTCACCACGACGGCTGACAGCATGGGGGAGTTCTCCTCCATCATCACCTGCACCGGCGCTGCCTTAACGTTGTTGCTTGTGAATGCACAGTATGCCCTGGCGGGAACCTCCGAATAGAGAAGTCCCATGTCCAGGGAACGGTACTTGACTCCGCTGTGGACCCCTGTGGCTTTGAATCCCTGCGGGGTCGTTATGCCTCCATCTATGATTTCTACCATCCTCACACCCCCAGCCCGGGCACATCTAGCCCAGCGGTCTCTTTGAGATTGAGCATCAGATTCATGCACTGGACTGCCTGTCCGGCGGCCCCCTTCACCAGGTTGTCCACGACACCGAACGCGACGACCTTGTCGCCCATCAGACGCGATGCCACCTGTGCATGGTTTGAACCGACCACCGCGCGGATGGAGGGTTCCTTAACGTAGTGAACGAAGCGCTCGCCACCGTACTGGTTACGGTAGATCTCGTCGATGTCCTCCTGATTTACTTCCTCCTTTAGGTTGAAGTAGCAGGAGGACAGGATTCCGCGAACTATCGGGATCAGCTGCGGGACGAACGTGACCTTCATGTGCGAGCCCGCGAAGCGATCGACCGCCATCTCCACTTCGGGAGTGTGGCGATGGGTACCGACGCTGTACGGAATGATCGACTCGCCGCACGTCGAGTGATGAGTGCGTGCGCTCGGGACCATCCCCGCGCCGGAAGTCCCGGACTTGGCATCGACGATGACCTCGTCTTCGACAAGTCCCGATTTGAGCAGCGGAGCGCATGCCAGAATGATCGACGTGGCATAGCATCCGGGGTTTGCGACCAGATCCGCACCGAGGATCTCGTCACGGAAGAATTCCGGGAGTCCGTACACCGCCTTCTGGAGGTTCTCCGTGTCCGTGTGCGTATGCCCGTACCACTTCTCGTAGACGCCAACGTCGTGCATCCTGTAGTCTCCCGATAGGTCGATGACCTTAATCCCCTGGTTCAGAAGGGCGGGAACCTCGTTCATCGCCACACCGTGAGGTGTAGCGACAAAGACCAGATCGAGATCCTTGGTATCGGATATCCTCTCCGTGAATTGGAGGTCCACATATCCGCTGAGGAAAGGATGGACGTCGGCCACCCTGACACCAGCGTTCTGACGAGAGGTCATCGCTGCAATCTCCACATCTGGATGCATGCACAGGATGCGAGCCAGCTCGCTGCCGGTGTATCCCGTGCCCCCTATGATCCCTATCCTGGTCATTTCCATCACTCGGTGTAGTGTCATCGCCACTAACATAGTGTTAAAAAAGGTATTGTTTCATTTCAGACACATGTTGTAACCATAGTTCCCGCACGGACGGTTGTGGCGCCTTCCGAACCTGCTTGTGGGCTTGGTAACAGCTTGTCTTCACTGGGAAAACTGAAAGAAAATACTGAATCTAACGGTTCATTTCCATGTGTACGAAATCGTACAGGATAGTTTTCATCTCATTTTCATCTCTTCTTCCTACTATACATATATCTGAGAATACGTTAGGGGCGCTCGATCACAATGGCAGCCTGCAAGTCCAAAGCCAAAAATGCAGAGAAAAAAGCCGGAAGGGACAAGGTCGTCCTCGCCTACTCCGGCGGACTGGACACCTCCGTCGCCATCCACTGGCGC
>CALUNK010000007.1 GCA_944321985.1 Candidatus Methanomethylophilaceae archaeon | reverse complement strand
TCCTTTGCGGCATATTTTACACATACCTGCGAGGGTCTCTTCGCTAACCTCGCGTTTTATCAGACGAACGTCTTAATGCTCCGACCGTGACGCCGTATTCGCCCCTAGAAACCCGAAGGAAGCGGGGCAGACGTGGGTTGCGTTCGCATTGCCCGATGCGTCTGGTCGAACACTATTATGTCCAATCTAAGGGGGTTGTATATGGGTGTTGTATTTAAACCTAACCCATCGCGCCCTTATAATAAGAAAGGTGGAAGCGGTTTGGCAGGAGGGCCTCAGAGGGTGCCTTCCTTCGCCTTTTTCTGGGCCCTCTTCATGCGGGCCTTGGCGTCGAATCCCGTGGCCTTCTCGGCGAACTCGTTCAGGCGCCTCTTGCTGTCCAGGATGGCGTCGTCGTCCGCCGTCGCGCCCTCCTTGTTGACCGTGACGATGTCCAGCTTGTCCTTGGTCAGGACCTTGACCTCTATCCTGTCGAGGACGCCGTAGGTGGACACCAGCAGGTCGCCCTCCTTGGTGACGTTGCCGAAGACGTCGGCCATCATCTTCTCGAGCAGGTCGCCCTCGATGTTCTTGAACCAGCCTCTCTTGATGTCGTACTCCACGTTGTCACATCCTTAGAATCAAGTCGTTTTCGAAATCGCGGTCCAGGTCCGCGGGCGACCCGAGGATCCTCTCCGATTCCCTGTAGGCCAGCCATTCCTCCCTGCACCCGCATTCGACGTCGAGGTCCTTCGGGTCCTGCGTGAAGCTGAACATCTCGACCGCGTCCAACGCCCTGCGGTCGCACTCGCCACAGTTGTGCACACCCCTCGCCGCCCCTCCTCCGGAGGGCGACGACATGAGCCTAGAATCAACAGTGCCAGACAGTTGTCTGAACACCTCGATGAGGGACCATATCCAGGGAGACCTGAACTCGCCCCTCTTCCAAAGGCGCTCCACGTAGGTCCCCCTCTGCACGTTCAGGGGGTTGACCGAGATCTCGTCCGAGAAGGGGTCCGCGAACCTTGCCGACCTGACGGCGTCCTCTATCGCCATGTCCTCGGTCATGAACGGGGGCTTGAGCAGCAGGTACGTCCTCACCATCAGGCCGTTCTCCTTTATCAGGGTCCCCGCCCTGCGGATGTCCTCCGGGGTGAACCCCTTGTGCACAGAACGCTCCAGCACCACCGGGTCGGAGCTCTCGAGACCCAGCGCGATTGTGGCCGTCTTCGGAACCCCCTCCAGGGACTCGGGCGTTATGAACTCGGGACGGCTCTCGAACAGTATGCGCTCGCAACCGGAGAACGCCTCGAAGAAGCGCGCTCTGACGTCCGGCGGCACCTCGCGGTCGTCCAGGAAGCTGCCCGATGTGTAGATCTTGACGAAGGGCTCGCCCTTGTATTTGGCCAGCGCCTGGTCCAGCTGTCTGAGGAGGTCGTCCGCGGTCACGTCCGTCAGCGACGCCTCGCGGTAGCCGCACATCGTGCAACCGCCTTGCCTGACCCAGCAGCATCCGTTTGTACGTAGGATCACGACCATCGCGTCGACCTTGCGACCGTTCGACATGTCGCTCTCCTTCCAAAGCGCCTCCAGCTGGGAAGGCGACCTCTTCTCATTCATCATGAATCCGTTATCCTGGACGTAGATTTAACCCTTCCACCCACAGGGTCGGACGCCGTTGCTTGCCCGGGCGCATCGAGAGCGCATGTGCCAGACGTCCGAATTTCCGAATCCGCCCCGTCACGCTGACGCGCGTGTGCATGAGTGCGAACAGGAAAAGCTTTTAGAAGGACGCTATACGGGAATGCAGGTAAGCCACATGGCAAGGAGAATTATCGTCATAGGTTCGGGAGCGGCGGGGATGTCGGCCGCCTCGGCAGCCAGGGAGGCATCCTCTGACGTGCAAATCACGGTTTTCACAGAGGACGAGGACATCGCCTACTCGCCCTGCGCCATCCCGTGGGGGATCGAGGGCAGGAGCGGCTGGGACGATATCGTCATGCACACGCCCGAGTTCTACGAGAAGGAGCGCGGCATCAAGGTCATCACTGAGACGAGGGTCGAATCCGTAGACGGCGAGGGCAAGACGGTCACCGCAGGGGGGCAGACGTACCCCTACGACTCGCTGATCATCGCCACCGGCGGAAGGGTGTTCGTACCCCCCATACCGGGCACCGACCTCGCAAACGTCTTCGTCGTCAGGACGGTTAGGGACGGGAAGGACATCCAGGCGGCACTGGAGGATGTCGACAGGGTCGTAATCGGCGGAGCCGGCGTCATCGGCCTTGAACTGGCCGTCGCCCTCAGGGAAATGGGCAAGGACGTGACGGTCATCGAGATGATGGACCAGGTCATCCCCCGCATAGCGGACAAGGACATGGCCGACGAGATCCAGGAGCACCTCGAATCCAAAGGCATCAGGTTCGTCATGAAGGCGCCCATCCAGGCCGTGAACGGAGACGGGAAGGTCAGCAGCGTCACCGCCGCGGGAGTGGAGTATCCCTGCGGCCTGATGATATTCGCAACCGGGGTCCGCGCCAACCTGGACATCCCCAAGGCGCTCGGCCTCGACGTCGGGCAGCTCAACGCTCTCATAGCCTCGCCCACGCTCAACGCTTACAGGAGGGGCAGGATCGTCCCCGACGTATACGTCGCGGGCGATGTGGTCCAGTGCGAGTCCGCGATCATGCCCGGGGCGACCATGAGCCAGTTGGGCTCCACCGCCGTCAAGCAGGGACGTGTCGCGGGGAACAACGCCGCCTGCGGCAAGAAGATGCTGTTCGGACCGGTCGCCAGCCCCTGGGTGAGCGTCATAGGCGACAAGCAGATCGCAGGAACCGGCCTGTCCCTTGGCCTCGCCTCATGGTACGGCATAGACACCGCCACCGGCATCGCCAGCGGGCTCACCCGCGCGAGGTACTACCCGGGCGGCAAGGAGCTGAGGGTGAAGGTCATCGCCGACAGGACCACCCACAGGATCGTGGGCGCCCAGATAATCGCCGGGGAGGATGCCACCGGACGCATCGACTGGCTGACCTCCGCCATAATCAACGGCATGACCGCAGAGGATTTCCTGATGCGTTCCGAGAACGCCTACTGCCCGCCGACATCCATGGTCAAGGACGTCGTCATCTCCGCGGTTGAAGACCTGTGCAGGCACCTGTGATAACGTGAAATACGATGAATACAAGGAGCTGTACAACAGCCTCCACTGCGCCGAAGACGTGGAGAGGCTGTCTTCCGAGTACGACCCGCGTATGCTGGACAGCCTGTTCACACAGAAGACCGCCAGGGAGGTCAAGAAGCGCTTCTACGTTGTTAAGCAGAACTCCGCGAAGATGCTGAAGGAATGGCGCAAGGGAACCTCCATCATGGGCCTGTCCAAGAAGTACAAGTTCCCGCCAATCCTCACCGCGATGTTCATCTTCCTCGAGGACGGAGCCACCAAGAAGGAGTTCTGGAGCTACATCCGCGACCCCGACCTGCTGGAGTCCGAGGAGACCGCCGACGAGGTCAGAGAGGCCCTGGAGAAGGACATAGTCTACTCCCCCGCCGCCAACGACCGCCAGAGGGAGCGCGGGCTCTGGGGCGAGGGGCTCCTCCACGAGTGGCTCGACGGACAGGGGGTCACCTACAGGACCGAGAACGACCTCAGGGGAACGGAGTTCACCAAGACCCCGGACTGCCTGCTTGACCAACCGGTGGAGTACGAGGGCAAGACGATCTACTGGGTGGAGAGCAAGGCCTCTTTCGGGGACAACACCGAGTTCAGGTTCAACTCCAGGAAACAGCTCGTCCCCTACACGAAGCTGTTCGGGCCCGGCCTTGTAGTGTACTGGGTCGGATGCCTGGACGACCTCGAGTGCCCCGAGGACGTGTACGTATGCGACATCTCCGTCCTGGACAAGGACCTGAGGAAATACACCGAGGAGGAGCTCTCGCAGCTCCCTCCCGCTGTCAGATGAGTTTCTGAAAAATTCTGATGGAACCGGGACGGTCGTCCGTCCCGGTTCCGAAGCGTTTCACTGGTTCTCCTGACGGAGCTCCCCGAGCGTGGCGACCCTCTCCGCGAAGGCGTCGTGCTTGTGGATGGACTCCTCGGAATCGCTGATCACATCGATCAGCACGTCGTCGGGAAGGTCCGCGTACCTCTTGACGACCCTCTCGAGGACGCCCCTCACGACGTCCTCGACGAACTTCGTGTTCCTGTGGGCGTTGATGACGACCTGTCCCTCGTCGGGCCTCTTCAGCAGCTCGTACGTGGGGGAGGAGAACGAGTCCTGGACGATGTCGATGAGCTCGTCGGCCTCGATGGTTACGTCCTCGGGCATCGTCATGAGGATCGTGCATACGTTCCTCTGGTTGTGGGACATCACCGGCATGTCCCCGCTGTACTCCAGCATCTCCGTGACCGTCTGCTGGGCGCAGGGGCACGCGGTCATACCGGTGACCTTGACGCCCACAGTCTTCGTGAGCGGGCCGTCGCGGACGATGTGCCCCCCGGCGAGAAGCGTGAACATCTCGAACGTGTCCTTGCCGAGCGGGGTCTTGCAGCTGCGGAAGTACTCGGAAGAGATGCTGACGTCGGCGGTGTGGGCGTACTCGTGATGGACCAGCAGCTTCCTGCAGATGTCGGCGGCCATGTCCTCGATGGCGGTAATGGGGTTCCTGAGGCTCTCGTCGACGACCTCGTTGAGGACCTCGACGTTCCTGGACATGTGAGACCCCTTCTGGTCCGCGGGGAGGTCCACGAAAATGTCGATGGAGCAGTTCAGAGCGTTGTTGAGCGTCCCGTCCCTACCGTCCCTGTGCACGAGGATGGGTTTGCGGACACCTTTGACACCCACACGCGTGAGCTTGTACCCGGCATCGCCTTTGCCGTATTGCAAGTCGCATTTCAAAGCCATGATTCGTCCGAATACCACATCAACTTAAAGAACCTATATCTACCACCAATTCGGTTGGTGGAACATGCACTGCGGAGTGGACGAAGCTGGTCGGGGATCCGTCATGGGTCCGCTGGTCGTCGGAGCCGTGTTCGTCGAGAGCGACGAGCAGCTGACGGCCATCGGGGTGAAGGACTCCAAAAAGCTCACACCCAGGACCCGTGAGAGGATGTACGACGAAATCACGTCCATCGCGGAATGGAGGACCGTCGTGGCGACTGCCGCGGACGTGGACGCCCGCCGCAAGGAGATGTCCCTCAACGACGTCGAGCTCAACATGTTCGCCGAAGCCGTGGGCGGCATGGATGCGACCGTCTACGCCGACTGCCCCGATGTCAACGAAGCCTCGTTCACCAGAAAACTCGGTGCTCTGGTGCCCGACGTGACAATTATAGCAAAGCATAAAGCGGATGACACCTACCCCGTAGTATCAGCTGCTTCGATTGTGGCAAAGGTCACAAGGGACAGGATGATGGACGACATCCGCGCCGAATTCGGCACGAACATCGGGAGCGGGTATCCCAGCGACCACTACACGATGGACTTCATCGCGTCATGGATCAAAGAGAACGGGAGCGCCCCTGCCCATGTGAGGTGCTCCTGGGAGCCCGTCAGGCACATGCTGTCCGCAAGAGCTAACACGAAGATCAGCGACTGGTGAAAGATATGAGCATGCAGCAGGAGATCCAGGAAGTCATCGACAGATTCCACAGGAAGATGGAGAAGGACGAGAACATCAGGAAGGAGATAGAGCCTCTCACCAAGAGCTTTAACCTCGATCTCGGAACCGAGTCCTACAGCCTGAAACTCAAGGACGCCAAGATCTACTACTTCGAGCCCGGACTCCTCGAGGACGCCGACGTCACTGTCACCACGACCCCCGAGAACCTGCAGGGACTCATCGACGGGACGCTCAGGCCCATGCGCGCCTACGTCCTCAAGAAGATCGCCGTGAAAGGTAAGATCGACGACCTGATGTTCCTGAAGAAATTGTTCTGAATTAACGGGATGCCTGGCGAGACCGGCATCCCACATAGTTATTTATACTACCCCTTGTTTAAAGTCGATTGCAGCGAGGTGGGGTAGCCAGGATATCCCGTCGGGCTCATAACCCGGAGACCGGTCGTTCAAATCGACCCCTCGCTACCATTCTTTTCACATTCCCATCACATTGTTTATTATTTTGACCTCCATGTACCAGCCATGGACATGCTCGAAATCGACGGATCCCGTGGAGAGGGAGGCGGACAGATGGTTCGCACCACGGTGGCGATGTCCACAGTCACCGGCATCCCAGTCCACCTCACGCGCATAAGGGAGAACAGACCCACCAACGGACTGTCGAGACAACATGTGGCCGCCGTCAACGCGGTTGCACGCATGACCGGGTCGGAGGTCGAAGGATGCAAGATCGGCTCCGGCGACCTCTTCTTCGTGCCCGGGGACGAGCAGGTATACAACATAGACGTCAACATCAGCTCCGCAGGTAGCATCAGCCTCGTCCTTCAGGCCATGCTCCTCGCGGCCCGCAACCACACCCAGAGGCTGACGGTCGACATCTGCGGAGGCACCAACGTCATGTGGGCCCCTCCGATAGACTACTACCAGATGCTTCTGTTCCCGATGATGAGCCGCATGAACATCGTCGCGGATGCCAAGATCATCGACAGGGGCTTCTACCCCCAGGGAGGGGGACGCGTCATCGCAACGCTGGATCCCGTCGGGACCATCAAGCCGCTCAACCAGGAGTCCCTCGGGGACCTGGTGGCGGTCAGAGGCGTCTGCTTCTGTCAGCGCCTCTCCGACTGGGTCCCCCAGGAGATGATGAAGAGCTGCGCCGAGGCGCTGAAGCCATACGCCGACGTCGAGTTCGAGCTCCAGAGAACCGACGGGGGATCGCAGGGCGCCGGACTCGTGCTCGTCGCAGAGTACGAGAACGGGATGCTCGGGAGCAACGCCCTGTCGTCTAGAGGACATCCCCCAGACAAATGCGGAAAGGACGCTGCCGTCGACCTCATCAGGGAGATGGAGAGCGGGTCCACCATGGACGTGCACACAGCGGATCAGCTCCTTCCGTACATGGCCATGGCCGACGACTGCAGCAGCTTCTCCGTGTCCAGGATTAGTAAGCACCTCCTCAGCCAGATGGACACCCTCGAATCGTTCCTGGACGTCAAGTTCGGGGTTGAGAGGAAGGAAGACGTGTACAAGTTCAGCGTCACGCCGGGGGCGAGAGAATGAAACCCTTCGTGCACGTCAACTGCGCGATGTCCGCCGACGGCAAAATAGCGGGTTACGACCGCACCCAGGTCGCCATATCCTCGGATGAGGACAAGTCCCGTGCCAAGAACCTCCGCAGAAAGTACGACGCCATACTGGTCGGGGTCGGGACCGTCCTCGCGGACGACCCCCACCTGACGCTGAAGGACCTCGACTACGACACGAACCCCGTCCGCATTGTGCTGGATCCCCACGGCAGGACGCCGGACGACGCCCAGGTCCTGGACGAGAGGGCCCCGACGATCATGGTGACCCTCGAGGACTGCGACCGCGAGTGGGACTGCGAGGAGATCATCAGGAAGGGGAAGGACACCATAGACCTGGACGCCGTTCTGGAGGAGCTCTCCGAGGAGGTGGGGATCGAGAACATCCTCGTGGAGGGCGGCGGACGCACCATCGCATCGTTCTTCAGGGCGGGACTGGTGAACCGCTACACCGTCTTCGTGGGCGGACTGATCATCGGCGGCTCCGATGCCCCGACGCCCTGCGACGGGGATGGGTGGGTAGTTCCCGACGGCGTAAAGCTGGAGCTACGCAACGTTGAGACTCTCGGTAACGGAGCCCTCCTGACGTTCGACCCCAAGTACCGAGGGTTCAAACGATCGGGTTCTTGGCAACAGGCTCGAGGACGAAACGGAAGTAGTTGAAGTCGGAACCGAAGACCTCGTTAGAGACCATGTCATAGGTCTTACCCGTGGCATCCTCAAGGACCTTCGAGAAGAACCCGGACGCGTAGTACCCGAGTGATTTCGCTGAGTCCTCTGTGAACGGCACATCGTCCTTGATGATTATCGTCAATGGCTTGAGCGAGAACACGCTCGCCTCCCCGAACCCCATCTTCCTGTAGTAGTCGCGGGCGTTTGCCACCGTGTCCTCTATCGTGTCGCCGGACAGGAACCCCCCAAGGGCCATGGCGTGGATTGAGCCCAGCATGGATGCCATCGGGCCGACCGAGAGCCCCATGGCGTCGAACCCCAGAAACATGAACCTGGCAAGGGTGTCGCGCGTCTTCACGGGATCGTCGGCGACGTCGGTGAGCGAGTTGAGCGCCATGGTCATCGCCTCGTCGGACGGGGGCTTAGAGTACGCCAGCATGACCGACACCAGGGAGTAGATCTTCCTGCGGCTGTCCTCGGGGTCGTCACGCGCGGCGATGAGACCCTCCGAGACCATTTTGTCGAGATGCACTGACAACGTGGACTGCGCCTTCCCTGTTATCTTCGAGAGATCTGTCAGAGAAAGATTCTTGTCCGTCAGCTCGCGGAGTATCCTGCGCCTTACGTCGTTGGACACCTGGACGAGTCCGTTTTTCGTATAGTACAGTTCGAAATCGGTGAGCGGGCCGTCGGTCAATTCAATCGCGGGGATATCCTGTTCAAGTTATAAATGGTTCCGCAGTCCTTCTATCGAACGTTCTGGACCGCCCGGGGCATCCCGACGCGATGGATTCGGTTCATCGTCCGAGGGCGCCCCCGACCGTCGCCCGAGACGACGGCGCAATTATATGATGTGGATTGCATCGCCGTGACAAGGTGACATTATGAAGGCCACGATCGATGGTGTGCAGAAAGACGTCCGTGCCGTATGGTTCGAGGACGGCAGGGTGATGATGATCGACCAGAGGAAGCTCCCCGGAGGGATCGTCATCGTCGGTTTCGACGACTACCTCGACGTGGCAGAGGCCATCAGGAACATGACCACACGCGGGGC
The DNA here is from genome assembly GCA_944321985.1 of Candidatus Methanomethylophilaceae archaeon. Taxonomy (GTDB): domain Archaea; phylum Thermoplasmatota; class Thermoplasmata; order Methanomassiliicoccales; family Methanomethylophilaceae; genus Methanoprimaticola. Next base: position 27,461 of record CALUNK010000007.1, on the reverse strand, counting down.
ACCGTCCATCGGGGCGACCGCCGCATACGGCATGTGCCTCGCCGCCCTGAAGAGATGCGACCTGGAAAAGGCTGCAGCGGACATCAAGGCGGCAAGACCCACGGCCTTCGACCTGTTCTACGCCGTGGATTACATGTACGCCAGACTCGGGGAGGGGGCAGACCCCGTCTCGGCCGCTGACGGATACGCCCAGATGATGATCGACAAGTGCACCGCCATCGGTAAGCACGGTGGAAGGCTGGTCAAGGACGGCATGAAGCTCATGACACACTGCAACGCCGGCGCCCTCGCAACCGTTGACGTCGGGACCGCCCTCGCACCCATGAGGGATGCGCACTCCCGCGGTGTCGACTTCTTCGTCTATGTTTCCGAGACGCGCCCCCGTCTACAGGGCATGCAGCTAACCGCCTGGGAGCTCGCGCAGGAGGGCATCGACCACAGGATCATCCCGGACGGGGCCTCGGCCTACTACATGAGCCAGGGGGTGGACATGATCATCACCGGCGCAGACAGGATAGCGTCCAACGGAGACTTCGCCAACAAGATAGGCACGTTCGACAAGGCCATTGTCGCCAAGCACTTCGGCATCCCGTTCTACGTGGCAGCCCCCATATCCACATTCGACCTCTCCATGGGTAGCGGGAAGGAGATAGTGATAGAGCAGAGGTCCCAGGAGGAGGTCACCATGATGAACGGGGTCAGGATCGCCCCGGAGAAGTCCCAGGCGCTCAACCCCGCGTTCGACGTCACCCCCGCGGAGCTGGTCACCGGGTTCATCACCGAGAAGGGCATCCTGAGGCCTGACGAGATCCACCTCATGAGGGACTGACATGAACGAGAGGTACGCCAGGGAGCAGCTGGCCGACTTCTGCAGGATGCTCTACGACAGGGAACTGACGGTCTCCGCCGGAGGCAACATGAGCGTCCGCATCAACGAGGGGGAGGTCATCATCACCCCGTCGGGGCGGAACAAGGGCCTCCTGGAACCTGAGGACATGGTGAAGATCTCCATCGACGGAGAGGTGCTCTCGGAGGGCAAACCCTCGATCGAGCACAGGTTCCACCTCGCACTTTACAGGATGAACCCGGAGACCAACGCGGTCGTCCACTGCCATCCCCTGCACTGCGTCGCACTTGCCGTCAGGAACGAGCCGATCAGGTGCAACCTCACACCGGAGGGTGCCATGCTCCTCGGCCATGTACCGATGATTGGCTACTTCACACCGGGATCCCAGGAGCTCGTGGACGCGGTGGCGGCGGAAGGGCACGCCAAGGCCATGCTTATGGAGAGGCACGGGGCGCTCACCCAGGGGAGGACCCTCGAGGAGGCCTACAACAGGATGGAGGAGCTGGAGTTCCAGGCCAGACTCCAGATCATAGTCGGAGACGCCCAGGACCTCCCGGCCGAAGAGGTCGAGAAGCTCACCAGGATGTGACCCCATGGCGATACTGGTTACGAAGTGGTTCGGGGTGTTCCTCTGCGACGAGAAGAGCGGCAGAATCCTAGACAAGCGCCTGATGCCCAAGGACGCCCATGTCGTCGCGGAGAAGCTGGCCTCCGTCCAGAGGGGATCGCTGCTCGACGAGGAGCGCGAGCTCGCCGCGAAGGTGGACGGGAAGCTGGCGGTGGCCGACCGCAGGCAGTCGGAACTCGGTAAGCCGGAGATGTTCGACTCGTCCTCCATCACCCCCGAGAAGTTCGGCTACGACGGGGAGTTCATGCATGAGGTCATGATAGGCCTCGGCAAACTGAGGACCTCGGAGCCCATCCCTCGCGACAGGAGCCTGGTGCAGGCCATCAGGAGCCTTGACGACCAGATAGCGACGATCAACCTCTACAACGAGAGGCTGCACGAGTGGTACGGGATGCACTTCCCCGAGCTGGCGGACTACGCCCACGACGCAAGGTACGCACAGCTGGTCGCCATGAACGGCGAGAGGGAGGGCGTCATCGAGGAGCTGGGCATAGAGATCGAATCTATAGGCGCGGACATGGATCCCGCCGACATCGGAGCCATCAGGGACCTCGCCGACACGCTCAGCCGCCTCTACGAAGACAAGGAGAGGACCGAGGAGTACATCCAGGGCATAGTCGAAGAGACGTGCCCCAACATGTGCGCCATACTCGGGGCGCCGCTGGCGGCGAGGATGGTCTCGCTCGCCGGAGGGCTGGAGAGGCTGGCCTCCCTGCCGTCTTCCACCGTGCAGCTGCTGGGTGCCGAAAAGGCCATGTTCAGGCACCTGAAGTCTGGGAAGAAGGGACCCAAGCACGGGGTCATCTACCAGCACCCCGAGGTCCACAGGTCCCCGTACTGGCAACGCGGCAAGATCGCCCGCGCTCTGGCGGGGAAGGTGCTGATTGCCGCCAAGATCGACCAATACCACGGCGAGTTCGCCGGAGACAGGCTCAACGAGGAGTTCATGAGGCGTGTCGAGGACATCAAAAAGCGCTATCCGGACCCTCCCAAGAAACCCCAGAAGTCGAAGAAACCCCGTCGCGGCAAGAGGGGGAAGGACCGGTCCCACTGATGCTGGCACTTCGAAACCGGAGGCTTCTGGCCTCCTTCTTCGATTAAATTATATAATTCAGTGGGCAATGGGGTTGCCAGATAGCATGAGGTCTGCAACACAGTTCGACCTGCGCATCAACACTTCCCTCGGGGGAGTGAACTTCCGGCCGTAAGCGTCGGACATACATCCAACAAAGAAGGTAGTGCCAATGTGGGAGATGAAAGAGATCAGAGAGCTGAAAGAGGGAAGGTACGTCAACGTTGACGACGAACCCTGCAAGATCATCAAGATCACGACTTCCAAGCCCGGAAAGCACGGGTCCGCGAAAGCGAACATCGACGCCGTCAGCATATTCACCGGAGCCAAGAAGTCCATCGTCGGACCTGTGAGCACCAAGGTGCAGGTCCCCATGATCGACAAGAGGAAGGGCCAGGTCCTTTCCATCTCGGGTAGCGAGGCCCTCGTCATGGACCTTGAGACCTTCGAGCAGATCCCTATAGAGATCAACCCCGACCACGAGCAGCCCGTCGAGGAGGGAGTGGAGCTCCTGTACATCGTCGCGATGGGCAGATACAAGATCATGTGAGGTCTGAAACCAATGTCGTACGGGATAGGCTACGCCGGTGCCGAAGCTGACTACAACGACGCGGACGTCGTGATCTTCGGCATCCCGTACGACCACACCGCCTGTTTCAAAGCAGGCGCCAGGGAGGCTCCGACCGCCATAAGGCGGGCCTCCTACAATTTTGAGGAGATCCACTTCGAGCACGGCGTACACCAGCCGCACCTTGAGGTCTGTGACTACGGAAACTGCGACGACTTCGTGCTCCCTGAGGACATGTTCGCAGAGGTAGACTTCGCCGTAGGCCCCGCCATAAGGGACGGGAAGTTTACGATAGCCATCGGGGGAGAGCACTCCGTCAACATCCCGATCGTCAGGAACTTCGAAAAGGACGACATAGCCCTCATCTCGATCGACGCCCACCTGGACTCCAGGGACGAGTACCTCGGCACCCCGAACAGCCATGCCTGCATAACCCGCAGAGCAGCCGAGCACCTGGGACTCGAGAATGTCTTCGTCCTCGGCGCCAGGGCGATAGGGGAGGAGGAGCTCGACAGGGACGACGTGATGCCGTTCATCAGCTCCTATGAGATCATGGACAGGGGCATCGAATGGGCGATCAACAAAGCCCTTGAGAGCGTCAAGAACGAGCGCGTATACCTTACCCTCGACATCGATGGAATCGACCCGGCCTTCGCACCCGGAACCGGCACACCGGAACCCTTCGGGCTCATGCCGATGGATGTGAAGAAGGTCATCAACATCATCGGCGACAGGCTTGCGGGCTTCGATGTCGTGGAAGTCTGCCCGCCGGCGGATCCCGCCGGAATCACATCCATCCTGGCCGCCAGGTACATAAACGAGGTCATGGCAGTCCACGCCAAGAACCTCAGATGCTGATTGCAGGATCAGGGGGATCCGAGGAATCTTTTTGCCTCGGACTCGAACTCGTCGGCTCTGCTCTGGGCGATTGCCTCGTCCTTGGATTCCGAGTATATCCTGAACAGCTCCTCAGTGGTCGAAGGCCTTAACAGGATCCAGCCGTCATCGAAGTAGACCTTGAGGCCGTCCACCGTCTCGGTGCGGTTGCCCTCGACCATGTCCGTGAAATGGTCCAGGAGCTTGGATTTCTTGGAATCGGGACACTGAACGTTGCACTTCACATTGTGGTACTTCTCGAAGACGGATATCTGCTCGGAGAGCGGACCGTTGATCGCGACGCACTCGAGCATCTTCGCGAGCGTCATGAGACCATCCCTGCACAGCTGTATCTCCGGGAAGACCATGCTACCGTTCTCCTCCCCGCCGAAGATGGCCATGTTCTCCTCCATCTTCTTCACGACGACATGGGATCCCACCGACGTGTACTTCAGAAGACCGCCGTTCGCCTCGACCACATCCTCCACGATGGAGGATGAGCTGACAGGGGTGATGACCTTGCCCTTGCGCTTCTGTAGAACCGCCTTCGCTATCAGGGCAAGACTCACATCTCCGATCACGTAGTCGCCCTTCTCTGTGACGAATATCGTGCGGTCTCCGTCCGCATCATGTGCCGCCCCCAGGTCGGCTCCGACCTGCCTGGTCAACGCCATGAGCGGCTCCAGGTTCTCCTCCGTGGGCTCGCTGGAACGTCCCGGACTCTCGCTCTGCGGATCCGCGTTGATCGTGAAGGCCCTGACGTTCAGCTTTTTGAGGAGGAGGGGCGTGGCGGTGCATGTGGCGCCGTTGGCGCAGTCTATGCAAACCGTCAGGTTCGCGGCGCGAATGGCTTCGGCGTCCACATGCGACACGACGGCCTCCACGTGCTCGAGTATTGCTCCGGTGCCCTTGGAGATCTCCCCGACCTCCGACCATTTCGCAGGACTTATCTCCGTGGAGCAGAAACTCTCGATGGTCTGCTCCTCCGCACGCGTGGCCTCTATCCCGTCCTCGCAGATGAACTTGAACCCGTTGTGTTCGGGAGGGTTGTGGGATGCCGTAATGACCACTCCGCCCGTGATGTCGCTGTGCGTCTTGACGTAGTACTGGAGGGTCGGTGTCGGAAGGATCCCCAGGTCGACTATGTCGCTCCCTACGGACATTATGCCTGCCGAAATGGCGCTTTTGAGCATGTCGGCGGAATCGCGGGCGTCTGTCGCCAGGGCTATCCTCTTGCCGTAGGTCCTCCCGACGGCCTTGCCGATCTGGAGGGCAGTCTCCGGACTGAGCTCCCTGTTGGCGGTGCCTCTCACGCCGTTGATCCCGAAGAGTGTCATCGGACGATCAAACCCTCTTTGCGTAAAAAAGGATGTTTATCGTGTCGGCACAGCCCTTACAGGTGTCCGCAGCCTCCTCCAGAGAATCGAGCATCCTCAGGGAGAGTATGACCGCCTTGTGGTCCATGTCCGCGGTGAGGATCTCCTTCATGACCGACATGTACGCCGCATCGATCCTGCGCTCCTGGTCCTTGACGCCCTGGATGCACTCCGCTATCCCTGTCCCGTCGGTTCCGAGAATCTTGATGGCGTTCATCAGACCGTTGACCTCTGACTCCAGGTCGAAGACCGTCGACGCGAACATCCCCCAGACGTTGACCGGGATCGCGGCCCCAGTGTCCACCACCAGCTGCAGGTGGATCGCCGCCTCCTTGCACCAGTTGGCGATGCTGTCCGTCTTCTTGACGAAATGCATCAGGTCCTCCCTCTCCTGCGGGCCCAGCTCTCCGATGCTCATCTGGTTGCAGAGGTTGTCCTCGAGAGCGTCTGCCTCGTGCTCCGAGGCATAGAGCCTCTCGACGGCCTTCAACGCCGTCTGCGTGTCCCCGATCTCCATGGAGCGCATGGCAGCGCCCAACTCCGTGACGCAGTCCAGAACCGACAGCGCGTGCGCGCGCATACCGTTCTGTATCACATCCTCCTTCCTCTTGCCGAACCATCCCAGAAGTCCCTTCGCATCCTCACTCAAGTTTAATCTCCTCCTCTATCCCGCCCTGCGGCCTCGCGAAGACCACCACGGCCTTCTTGTTGAATACCAGGTACACCACGTCGCCCTCCTTCGGGACCTCCTCGTCGGCGGGAACGTTGAAGTCCACAAAGTCACGGCTGTCCGCTATCGTGCGGACCCTCCAGTAGGTGCCCATGAAGACCACCGACCTTACCTCCGCTCTGAGGCCGTCGTTGGCCGTGTACACATGTTCGGGACGCACCGAGATCACCACGGGGTCCCCGACGTTGAATGCCGTCTTGGACGCCCTGACCTCCTGGCCTCCCCTGAGTTTCACACGCGTCTTGCCGCTCTTCGTCCTCTCGGATACGGTGCACTCGAGCAGATTCGTCTCCCCTACGAAGTTGGCTGCGAACACGGACTTCGGATGCCTGTACAGCTCGAGCGGCGTGCCGACCTCGGCTATGGAGCCGTAGCGCATCAGGACGATGCGGTCGGAGACCGACATGGCCTCCTCCTGATCATGGGTGATGTGGACGACAGTGATGCCGAGCTTCTTCACCAGCCTGCGGAGCTCGTAGCGGAGCTCCACACGGACGCGGGCGTCTAGCGCGGAGAGGGGCTCGTCCAACATCAGCATCTTGGATCCGGAAGCCAACGCCCTGGCGATGGCCACCTTCTGTTGCTCCCCTCCAGAGATCTCCTTGGGGAACATGCCCGCACGGGACAGCATGTTCACCAGGCTGAGGTACTCCGTCGAAAGGGAGCCCATGGCCTCCTCCCCCTGGTCCTTTACACGGGGGCTGTACGCCACGTTGTCCTTCAGAGTCAGATGGGGGAACAGGCAGATGTTCTGGAACACATACCCGACGTCCCTGTCCTCCAGGGGGACGTTCGTGACGTCCATCCCATCCACGAAGACCTTGCCCTCCGTGGGCGTCCATATCCCAGATATGATCTTGATGAGGGTGGTCTTCCCGCATCCGGACGGTCCCAGAATCGTCACGTACTCCCCGTTGTTGATGTCGAGGTTGATGTCCCGCACAGCGTAGAAGTCGCCGAACCTCATCGAGATGTGCTCCAGCTTTATCCTTGCCATTTCAATCCAACCTCATCTCTTCCTCCAGACCCTCCGGAGGCATCCTGAAGACTGACGCCTTCGATGGGATCCAGGATATGCCGACCCTGTCGCCGGCTGAGTAATCGTCATACTTCCTGTTCGGAAGGCCTGCGGATATCAGGCCGATACCGTCCACCCTGACCTCCACCGTAATCGTCACGCCCTCGTACAGCACGCGTTCCACGGTGCCTTCGAGGAATGCACCTTGGACCTGATCGTCTGATGCCCTGACGAGCTTCGTGAAGCCCGTCTTCACGGTGACGACCGCGTCCGAACCCGCCTGCAGGTCGGAACCGCGCGCCGATATGCGAGCACCAGAGGGCATCTCGACAACCGTCTCGTCGCCTGACGAGACCACCTTGCCGACCAGTGTGTTGGAGCGACCCACGAAGTTGGCGACGAACGGCGTCGCGGGATTCTCGAAGACGTCCCTGGGCGTCCCGAACTGGATGATGCGGCCCTTGCGGATCACGGCAATCTTGTCGGCCATTTCCAGTGCCTCATCCTGGTCGTGCGTGACATGGATGCATGTGAGCCTCATCTCCTTGGCCAGAGATCTGAGCTCCTTGCGGAGGTTTATCCTGAGACGGGCATCCAGCGCCCTCAGGGGTTCGTCGAGGAGGAGCACCTTCGATCCGGACGCTAGCGCCCTCGCGAGAGCTATGCGCTGCTGCTGGCCCCCTGAGAGCTCGTCCGGCTTCCAGTCCGCCTTCTGCTCGAGATGGACCATGTGCAGCATGCTCCTGACGATCTGCCTGGAGTTGTCCTCCGGCCACCCTTTGATGCGTGGGGCGAACATGACGTTGTCGTAGACGTTGAGATGCGGGAACAGAGCGTATGTCTGCGACAGCATGGTTGCGTTGCGAGAATCGACCGAATCGTCCGTGACATCCCTGCCGTCCAGATACACCCTCCCGGAGTCGGGACGAGTCAGACCGCAGACCATCCTCATGCAGGTGGTCTTCCCCGCCCCAGTCGGCCCGAGGATGCACACGTACTCCCCGTCGGCTATCCTGAGGGACAGACTGTCCGCGGCGACGTGCCCGTCGAAGCTCTTGCAGAGCTGGTCCAGGACTATCTCAGGCATTGCGCCTCGACCTCCTGTTGGTAATCATCCTCAGGCCGAATATGATGACGAAGCATATCAGAATCAGGACTATGGAGCACATCGCAGCTTCGGAGTACGCGTGCTGGTTGACCAGGTTCGTGATGTAGACCGGAACCGTGTTCATGGTGGGGCTTATAGCGAGCGTTGCGCCGGTCTCCCCAAGGCTCCTGGTGAACGCCAGGATTCCCCCAGCGATAACCGCGGACTTGACTATCGGGAACAGGACCTTCCTGAAGGCCTGGAACGGCTTCGCCCCCAGGGTCATCGCGACCTCCTCGTACGCGGGATCGACCTCCTCTATCGCGCCCACCAGATTTCTCACCACGAGCGGGTACGTGAACGAGATGTGCCCCAGGATCACGAGGAGCAGTGCGAACGTGCTGTCGAGCCCCAGGCTCCCCCAGAACAGCGCCAGGGACACACCCAGGGCCGTGGTCGGGATGATGAGCGGGACGTTCACCACACTGTCCAGTAGCTGACCCAGCTTCTGACCCTTGTGTCTGGCGATGTACATTGCCATGGGGATGCCTATGAGTATGTCCACGACGACGGCTACCCCCGCCACCAGGAACGATATCCCTATCGACCCCAGCAGACCACCGTAGTCTATGTCCGAGGCCGGCTCGGCCAGATACATGAATATATAGAACGCAGGAAGAAGAACGACCACGATCAGGAACGCGATGGTCACGAAATCCTTGGCCTTGGGCAGCGCGCCCCTGCTCACCTTCCTGCCCAGTTCCGGCCATACCTTGTCCATGGGGAAATGGAACCTGGCGATCAGCCTCCTGACCACTATGAGGAGGATCAGTGCGAGGACGATCATCACCACGCTGATGAGGATCTGCGCCCCCATCATCTCGTCGCTGCTGTACATGAGCGCGCCCCCTCCCGGCTCGGTGTCCTTGAGCCAGCTGATGAAGGACGGCCCGGTGAAGAACGACGATTTGACATCCATCATGGACAGCGCTATGTAGGTCCCTCCCGTCTCTGAAAGGGACCTTGCGAAGCACAGGATGAACCCTGTGGCGAGTCCCGCCCTGAACAGCGGTATTGTGATCGTGCGTACGGCGGTCCATCTGGACGCGCCAAGGGTCATCGCCGCCGTCTCGTAGTTGGGATCGATCTGTTCCAGGATGGCGGACAGCGAGCGGACCATGTACGGGTATGTGAAGAGGATGTGGAGAAGGACCAGCAGCATGTATGGGGATAGGTTCAGACCCAGCCCCGGGATGTTTACGCCCTCTGGGGCGACCCAGAACATGACCACGGAAATACCCAGGACCGCGGTCGGGAACGCGAGAGGCATGTCGAGCAACGTGTCCAACCACTTCTTCCCGGAGAAGTCCTTGCGGACCATTATCCAGGCCATCGGCAGTCCGACCAGGATGTCTATGACTGTGACGATCAGTGCGATGCTGAAGGAGTTGGCCACGGCTCCGATGATCGTGCTCCTGATGGCCTCATCCTGTGCGACCATGCTCACAAGATCCCAGTCGGTGACCAGGTTGGTGACCACGAAGATCGATGGGATGACGATTACTACCAGGAATATCGCACAGGCGAACGAAAACCAGGCCTTGCGAACCTTTGAGCTACCGGAGAGCTCGTCAATCCTCTTCAACAGCGACAACTGAGCACCCTTCCATCAGAGAATGGCGATGCTGACGACGTTGCTTCCGCGCAGGACGACCTTGCCCAACCGCCTGTCGTCAGATCCTTCGGCCCCTGTTTCCATGGTGTCATCGAGCACCATGTTCATGTACTCGTCGAATCCCGTCAGTTTGCCCTCCAGCGACCTCCCGTCCTTGAGAAGCAGGGAGATGCGCTTGTCCAAAGAGCTCTCGAGCAGGGCTGCTGGCATGACCATATCAATCGGTCATTACACCCCTTCTTTTGTTATATAGATTTGGTACGGCAATATGGACTATGGTTGCGGTATGCTGACACATCGACAAGTGGCGGTCTCGATCAGGGTTGCATACCGACAACTGTGCGGAACGGTACCGGGATCGACATCCTCATGGAATCCTCGCCACGTCTCCTGTGACAGGATGGATGGGCTGCAGGTCCGCGGTGGAAGCCACGACAGGAGGGGAAACGCTGTTCGGAACCTTGCCGTTGCAGGGATGGCTTCCTCCGGTCGTAACGAGAATAACAACGACTCAGGCGGGCAGAGGCCGAACCGGCGAACGATGCACGAGTTCCGCTTGAACGGATGTCCGGGCACGGCGGGATGGGACTGGAGCCGTGCCAGGAGGTCACTCGTCCTGGGTCTGGGGGGAGTTCTTCGCCTGGGCGTCTATCCATGCCCTGATGTCCGACTTCCTGGTGGAACCGATTCCGAAGTACTCGGAGAACTTGTTCGTGGTCGTGAGCTCCAGGGTCTGGCCGGACTTCTTTCCGGACACGAACCCCATGTCGATGAGCCTGTGGACGTCGTCGTAGGTGCGAGGACCGCGCGTCTTCAGGAGCTCCGACTGGAGCACGGGCTGGTTGTACGCGATCGTTGAAAGGGTCCTCATGACACCCGCGGGCATCTCGGCCTTGGCGAACTTCCCTGTGAAGTCCGAGTACTCCGTGCGGAGCATCATCCTGTACTCGCTGCCGACCTTCGAGATCATTATCGCCGAGTCGCGCTCGTCGTATTCCCTGCGGAGGTCCATGACCGCGGTGCGTATGTCCTCCTCGGCGATGCCCGTCCGCTGGGATATCTCCGAGATCCTCAGCCCCTCCGCGCTTGAGAACAGCGCGGCCTCCGCCGCGCGTTTCGCATCCAACTCAGATCACCGCCTCGGGGATCCTCCCCTCTGGGGAGTCCTCGATGGTCCCGGAGGTCCACTCGGTCTTGATCTCGATGTAGATCTCCCCGTACGGCAGGTCGTCCTGCCACACGGCCAGACGCCCGTCCCTCACGAGGTGGAGCACCGAGATGAACACGGTCAGGTTCTCGTCCATGCTCCCCGTGTACAGGTCGCGGATGCTGATCTGCCCGGTGCCGAGCCTCTCGATCCTCCTCCACACGGCTTCGATGTTCTGCTCGTCGTCCTCCTCGTGAGCCTTGTTCTGGAAGGTCTTCGGCTCCTTCGACCTGAGTTCCGCGCGGATGCGCTCCCTCTCCCTCTGGATCTCGATCTCCTTCCTGGCGTCCTCGAAGGCGTCTATGAGCTCGTACATTGTCACGGGCCTGACAGGCTCCCTGGAGTAGGCCTCCCTGAAGGAGACCTCGGGCACGTACATCGGCTCGTCCTCGTAGAAGAAGCTGTCATCGACTTCCTCCACAAACTCCTCCACGGGCGGTTCGCTCCTCTCCCTGGTGGACTCTGACTGCATCCTGAGGATCCTCCACGCCATCAGCAGGAGCTTGCCCGCGACGATCATGTCGAAACTGTCCGACGAGACCTTCGCCTGGTACATCCTGACGAACTGCGAGAGGTCGATCTCCCACGGATCCATCCCGTTCTCCAGGACCAGGCTGAACACGGCCCTTATGGACTCGTCCACCGGATCCTGGAGTCTCTCCCCAGATTCCGCCTGCGAGAGGATGTCCATGTATCCTCCCAGACGCCTCAGCGACTCGTCGTCGTCCGCAAGCGCCTTGTGGAACAGCAGGTGCTGCTCCAACTCCTCTATCCTTGCATTCCCATCCATCTTACTGCACCTCTTTCTGCTTCTTCAGGGCCTCCTCCTCGTAGCGGGAGACCTCTGCCAGATCTGGTTGCATTATGACCTTGCTTATGCCGCTGGGCGGCCTTGTGACCCCGATGAGGTGGTCCGCCATCGCCAGCGTGACCTTCCTCAGGGAGACCTGTATGAACTGCGCCCTCGCGGAGCTCTCCTTGACCCTGCGGGCCACCATCTCCGCGTTTATGGAGTCCAGGAACATGTCCACCTCGTCGAGCACGTAGAACGGCGACGGCTGATGCTCCTGGATCGCGAATATGAATGACAGGGCCGTGAGGGACTTCTCCCCGCCGGAGAGTGCCTCCAGTTTGAGCAGCTTGCCGTTCCTGGGCTTCGCGTTTATCATCAGACCTCCGGAGAACGGGTCGTCCTCGTCCTCGAGGCCCATAAACGCCTCTCCCCCTCCGGAGAGCTGGGCGTAGATTGTCTTGAAGTTCTCGTTGACGGCGTTGTAGGACTGCATGAACAGCCCCTTCTTCTTGGACGTGAGGTTCGCCATCAGGTCCGTGAGCTCCCTGATGTGACGGTTGAGGCTGTCCACCTCGGCGTTGAGCCCGTCCAGACGCGCCTTCTTCTCGTCGTACTCCTGGATGGCGCGAAGGTTGACGTTGCCGAGCTTCGCCATCACCGACTCCTGAGCCCTTATCGTGCGCCTGATCTCCTCCTCGGAGGGGATCGGCATGGCGACCTCGATCGTTATGGCGTCGACCTCCACCCTGAGTGCCTCGACGGACTGCTCCAACTGGATCTCCTGGGCGCGGAACGACTCCAGCGCCGCGGCGGAGTTCTCGATGTCCTTGGACCTTTCCCTGATCTCGGAGTCCAGGCGGTACTTGTCCGCCACCAGGGCATCCTTCTGGTTGCGGAGGCCCTCTATGCCGCCCTCCATGTCCGACTCTATTGCACGGAGCGCGTCCAGATCGATCCTCGCCCTCTCTATGAGCGCCGTGTTCTCCTCTATGATGCGGGAATCGTCCTCTATGGCACGGTTCACCGAGTCGAGCTGGATCTGCAGGGACTCGTTCTGCTTCCCGTACCCTGCGACCTCGGTGTCTATGCCCCCGATCTGCAGTTTGTAGTCGGAGATGGCCTCCCTGAGCTTGTACATCCTGTCCCTGACTGCCTGTATCTTGTTCTGCAGGTCCGCAGGGGCGATCTCGGCCATGCGGGCCTTTATCTTCGACCTGGAGTCGGTGAGTTCCGACAGCCTCTCCGAGACGTCCCCGAACGCTGAGCGCGCGGACTCCAGCTCTGCATCGGCGTCGGACACCCTCTGCCTGGCAGCCTTCATCTCCGCCGAAGCCGACGACCTGGTCTTCTCCAGCTCCGCGACCCTTCCCTTCAGCTGGGCCATCTGCTCCCTCTGGGCCATGCCCGACGAGGAGGCTTTCCTCATCTCGTCGTCGATGGCGCGGATCTCGTCGCGGACCTGGCGGAGCCTCCGGCGGACGTCCTCCAGGGCGTCCCCGGCCTTCCTGAGCTTCTCTCCGACCTCGGCGAGCTTGTCCTCGGATGCGGCGCCGAACTTCAGCATGTTCTGCTGACTGAGGTTGCCTCCGACCATCGCCCCGGAAGCCTCTATGAGCTCCCCGCCCATCGTCACGATCCTTATCCCGCCCATGATGCGGCGGGCTGTGTCCATGTCCCTGACGACCAGCGTGTCGCCCAGCACGTACCAGAACGCGTTGTAGTACTTCTGGTCGAAATCTATGAGGTCGATGGCGTATCCCTCGGAATCCTTGACGCTCATGATCGCCTTCGCCCTCGGTTTTCCGCCCATCATCTTCGTCAGGGGGAGGAACGTAACACGTCCGAGCTTCTCCTTCTTGAGGTAGTTGATCGCATCAGCGGCGACCTGGTCGTTGTCCACGACCACCGCCTGCATCTTGCCACCGGCGGCCACCGACAGGGCGGTCTCGAAGCCCTTGTCCACGGTCGCGAGCTCCTGTATGGTGCCGTGGATGCCCTTCATCTCGCCGCGGTTCCTCAGGGACAGTATCGCCTCCACTGCGGCGCTGCCGCGGTTCATCCTCTCGGACACCTTCTTCTCGGCCTGGAGCGAGTTGTACTCCGCATCGATTCTGCGGTATGCCGAGTTGAGCTCCACCTCCTGCTTCTCCAGCTCGGATTCCCTGCGTTTCGCATCCAGGATCCTGTTCCCGAAGTCCTCGGTGCTGGGGCCCGCCTCGGCCTTGGTTTGCTCCAGGCTCCATTTGGCGTCCTTGATCTCGAAATCAATGTTCTGGATCCTCTCATCCAGATTGGCGAAGGCTGTGTGGGCCTCCTCGGAAGCGGCCTCCGCCTTGGCGAGTCTGCCCTGGACGGACCTGAGCTCCGCGGAGCAGGCGTCGAAATCGGTCTCGACCATCTCCAGCTCCTTCTGGAGTTCCTTCTGCTCGCCGCCGGTGTCCGCTATGGCAGCGGATATCCCGGCCTCCTCATTCTGGGCAGCCTCCATACGGGACTCGGCCTCGGCTAGCTTCGTCACGAGGTCCTCGCGATTCTGCCTCAGCATCACGACCTCCGTGTTGTTCCTGGCGATAGAGTCCTCGAAGCTCGTCTTGAATCCCTGCTGCTCCTCCAGGTCGGCCTCCGCGGCCTCACGACGGTCCTTCTTGGTTGCCAGATCGATCTTTGCCTGCTCGATGCGGGCCTTCAGGGCCTTGTACTCGGGTCCGACCTTCGAGGCGATCTCGTCCTCCTTCTCGGAGATCAGCCTCTCTTTCTCGGAGCGCTGCAGTTCCAGGTCGGCCTTCTCCGCCCTGTCTGAGTCTATGCGCCCCTCCAGCTTGCCTATCTGGTTGACCACGCCCTGCTGCTTGGCCTGCTCCATCTGAAGCTTCCTGTGGGAGTACTGCGCCTTGGCCATCTCGAGTGCGGATTGCGCGTCGAGATACGCCCTGGCGTCCTCGCGGTCCCTGGCGAGGCGGTCCACCTGGTGGTTGAGCTCCTCCACGACGATGCCGACCCTGTCGAGGTTGGTCTCTGCCTCAGACCTCTCTTCCCTTGCCTTCTCGATGTCCGCATCGAAACTGGCTATGCCCGAGATGGCGTCTATGATGCGCCTCCTCTCGATGGCGCCCATCTGCACTATGCGGGTGACGTCTCCCTGCTGGACAAGGTTGTATCCGTCGGCGCTGATCCTTGCCTTGGTCAGCAGGCTGTCGAACTCGGTCATGGTAGACTTGCGTTCGTTGACGTAGAAGTACGAACTGTAATCGGTGCCGTTGTCGGAGAGCTTGACGTAACGGGTCAGCTTGACGGTGTCGTCGTCCCACGGCATGAGACGGTCGGTGTTGTCGAAAACCAGGGAGACCTTCGTGAACGATGCCTTGCCCTTGGACTTCCCGCCATCGAATATGAGGTCGGTGAGCTTCCCTGCGCGGACCGCCTTGGAGCTCTTCGGCCCCAAGACGAAGAGGATGGCATCAGATATGTTCGACTTTCCGGAGCCGTTCGGCCCCGTGATTGCTGTGTAGCCCTCCATCAACGGTACCACGAGTTTGCCACCGAAGGACTTGAAGTTCTCCATCTCGACCGCTTTCAAATGCAAACGTTACACCTCTGGGGCACGCGCCCCTGCATCCCATCGCCGTGCATGTCCGGTCGCTGACCGAGGTCCCTTCACTCCTCGGGCGCGCGCACGACTGTTTAAAGTATGGGATGCGCCTATTTAAAAAGAAGGGAAGCCGCCAGACGTTCTTCGGAAGGCTTTCCGCGCCGCCACGAGCGCCCGCGGCGATCGCCTGGAATCGGTTTTACGGACGCTGGCACATTCGGTTTCCGCTCGGACGGGTAGTCGGGATCGGTTCCCGATCAGCCCCGGTATGTCGGCGACCGAGTCCACCACTTTGGTGGGGGCCTTGCCCCATCTCGAGAGCATCTCCATGTCCGTTTCACCGGACAGGACCAGAATGGACTGGGTTCCGGCACGGACTGCCATCTCGATATCGGTTGTCAGCCTGTCTCCGACCATGACCGTATCTTCCGGGGCCACCCCCAGCTCGCCCGCCGCCATCTCGAGCATCAGCCTGTTGGGCTTCCCGATGACAGTCGCGGTCGTCTGGCACATCTGTTCGAACATCCTTATGAACGGTCCGATGTCGATGTCGTAGGAGTCCTCCGTGGGACAGACGTCGTCGGGATGGGTTGCTATGAGCTCCGAGCCGGAGTTCAGAAAATGGAATGCCTTGTTGATCTTCTCGTAGGTTATCGAGGTGTCGAAGGTGAGGACGACTATGTCCGGATCCTCCTCCACGAGCGGGACCCCCGCTGCGCGCATCTCCTCCACGACATCCGGAACGGCCACGGGGTAGACGGTCATCCCCTGGCGCTGGGTCGTCAGGAACCTTATCGTCGCTATGGTCGATGTCAGGATGTTGTCCATGCCAACATCGAAGCCGAGGCGCGTTAGCTTCTGCAGATAGAACGACCTGCCGTGGGACGAGTTGTTCGTGAGGAACACGAACGGGATCCCCCTCCGCTTCAGAAACGAAACGAAGTCCTTCGCCCCCGGGATCGAAACACCGCCCTTGTAGACGGTGCCGTCCATGTCTATCATGAAGCCGCCGAACCTCATTTGAGCCACTCCGCGACTACGCGCATGGTCTCCTGGAGCGCGGCACGCGAATCCTTGTTGTATATCGTCGCCGCCGGATGGTACGTGGGTATGAACACGATCTCCCTGTCCCTGATCCTGATGGTCATGGGGATGTTGACGACCTCGGACATCGGGCCGTCGTAACCCATCAGGTCGCGACAGGCGGACTTCCCCAGACCGATGATGAGCCTGGCATCGTAGAGCTCGGACTCCAGGAATGGGCGGCATGCCGCCATCTCCTCCGGCATGGGGTCCCTGTTGTTCGGGGGCCTGCACTTCACCGTGTTGGTGATCATGACCTTTGTCCTGTCGAACCCGGCATCCTTCATCATCCCGTCGAGGATCTTCCCTGAGCGTCCAACGAACGGACGGCCCTCCAGGTCCTCGAACTCGCCCGGCCCCTCCCCGACGAAAACGATCCCGTTCGATGGGTTCCCGTCGGGCATGACTATGGTGGTGCGCCCCCTGTGCAGGCCGCACAGGGTGCAGTCGGGAGCCGGCCTCATCTCTTCACCAGTTCCGAGGCCTTAACCAGCGGACGGAAGTCCACTCCGGCCTCCGTCAGGTTCTCGGCGCCTCCGCCTTCGCGGTCGATGACCGAGATGACGTACCTCACCTCAGCACCAGCCTCGCGGAGTGTCCCTATGGCCTTGATGCTGGATCCCGCGGTTGTGATCACATCCTCCACCACGAGGACCCTGTCTCCGGGGTTCAGATCGCCCTCGATCAGCTTCCCCGTACCATGGTCCTTCTTCTCCTTGCGGATCATGACGTAGGGGATGCCCGTCTCCAGGGCCAGAGCCGTAGCGAGGGGGACGGACCCCAGGACGACGCCGGCGATCCTGTCTGCCTCGATCCCCTCCGCCCTCATCTTCTCGGCCATGAGCCTGGCGATGAGACGAAGGACCTCGGGATTGGTGCTGGCCTTCTTGATGTCGATGTAGTAGTCGCTCTTGGCGCCGGAGGCGAGTGTGAACTCGCCGAACTGCAGCGCTCCGCATGATTTCAACGCTTCTGACAGTTCGCTCATGGAATCACCAGGGCTCCTTCTTGAGCCCCATCCTGTATCCGATGATGTTCACGATCCTGTGGATGGCGAACATTATCACTATGATGAAGATCAGGGCCGCGATATGCCAGCCCTCGATGTAGTTGGCGTACACCCAGTCGGGGTAGAACAGGGCGGTGACTAGGAACGCACCTATGACGAAGTCGTATTGGTCCAGAACGGGAGCCTTCTGCCCCCTCTCCATGCCGAGGCGCCTCTTGATGAACGCCCCGCAAAGGTCACCGAGGACCGCACCGAACGCCAGGCAGAACAGCACTCCGACGTTACCCCAGAACGGCCCGTATCCCCAGAAGTTCTCCGGGTCCCAGATCGAGGATATCGCTATGAGGATGAGCCCTATCGCGACTCCGGACAGGGCGCCTCCGAAGAATCCTCTCCACGACTTCCCGTCCCCGAAGATGCGTCTGCCCCTCCACGACTTCCCGAAATCGATCTTCGTCTTTCCGCCGAAGACGACGGCCGCCGAATTCGGGACCATCGCAGGCAGAAAGAGCCAGAGACCGTTGAACATTATCAGAATGACCCCGATGGCGTCCATATCTATCGCATCCTCTGATGCAAACTGGACGTATAATCCTTACTGGCTCCAGGATGTGTTGCGAATCGCCGACATCCGTCAATTCCTACGATCGGACTCCCTCATGCTCTGCTGGTATTGCATCTCGTCGTAGCGCTTCCTTTCGAGGTAGTCTATGTAGAATTTTACCGCATCGTTGAGAAATTCGGATAGGGTGCCCCCGTTGAGCTCCCGCTCCTTCTCGATCTTATCTCTCAACACCCGATTGACCTTGAACGTAATCTGGACGGAGTTCTGCCCTGGAGATCCCATGACACTAGGAGAATTGTTTCATGGATATATCAGAATGGCATTTGTATGAACATCTTACAAATGTCATACGACATTATAAATATAAAGTCTATTATTTTTACATCATGGCATATCCGCAAGAACTACTTAGCCAGATCAAAGCTGGAGACAATATCGTCAAATTCCAGGAACTCAGGTACGGCCTGTTCAGCCGCAAATACGGTTGGATAGCACTGACTGAGGAGAGACTCATCTACAACGCAAGACTGTATGATTCCGGTTCGAAGACGAAGTCGTACGAGACAGCGAACTTCCCCATCAGCAAGATCACTAACATGAGGACCGCCCAGCAGAAGATTGGATGCTTCGGAAAGCAGGGAGTCCTTGAAGTCAACATGCAAGGGGCAGTCTACACGATTATAGTCGGAAAGAACATCAATGCTGTCAAGCCCCTCATTCAGGCGTTCAACGAGAGGACCTGAAACCGAGGCGGTAGCATGGCCCTGGTGAGGGAGATACCCCTATTCGAAGGAATACCTCCCTCACCCACAACCCTTAGACACATAACAAGAAGGCGTGAATACGGTAGCACGGCCAAGATACCGTTCCCCAATAACATCGCTGTCCTACTCATCGAGTTTTATCAACATCAGACAGAGAACAAAGAGCATGTCTGCAATCACATCCCATCGTGTTCGGAATATGCCCGGGCATCGTTCCTTACATGCGGATTTCTTTCTGCTTCATTACTTACGATGGAACGGCTCAAACAATGCTCTGATCCGCTGTCCGACTGGCCAAAGGAGAACAGACCATGACAGACATCGCAGAATTGGAGATGGCCACCTCCCAGATAAGGGAAGACCCCATGTCTATAGAATTGTACCTTCTCAGAGGAAAAACGTGGTATGAACTAAAATGCTTCGACGAGTGCGCCTCGGACCTCCTTTTCTATGAGGCTTCAGGAGGCACGGATCCCGAATTCAGAAAATATCTCGGTATGGCCCTGATCAAGACCACATCAAGGAACGGGCTGAGATATCTCAGGGAGTATGTCAACGACAACCGGGATGATATGAGTTCCCTGGTCTTCCTTGCCGAGTCGTACTTCGGCATCGGGGAGTACGACTCCTCTGCCTCATTCTACAAGATGGCTATAGAGAAGGGCTACGACCCCACGATTCTCAGGGTCAAGGCGGCGGCCCTTGCAGAGAGCAAGATGTACGACGAGGCCGCGATATTCGACGCTTCGTTCGGAAAGAGATCCTTCTTCAGGAGATGATCCGATGGAACCCATATCGTTAAAATGTCCGAATTGCGGCGGGGAGCTGAAGTTCGAAACCACGATGGAATTCGGATTCTGCATGTATTGTGGCAACAAGGTCATGATCCCGCGTGCGGCACCGTCCCAGGTGGTGAACATAATGTCGGATTCCGCGAAATTCTTCCTCTTCGTGTATTACAAGGGTGAACAGACCCAGCACGCGATTGAGAACGAGGTCACCATCACCGTGAAGTACCGTGACAGCGCGGCATCGGGGGACCCCAATCCGTTGGGATTGGAGATTAAGACTGATGGACTGACGATTCCGTGCAAAGCGAAGATCGCCGCGGAAACCGGGACCGGTAAAGTGCAGATCTCCGGCATCGGAAAAAGCCTGAACATCAGCAAGGAACAGAAGGTCCGCATGAACATCAACGGGATCGCCCTCGGCTCGAACTCCTCGAGACTCCACTACGGGGACATGGTCTCGATTGGCAATGTGATTCTGAGGGTCCAGCCCATGCCTGCGGATTGAACAAAATAACGTCGAAGGAGGTCTAGAATGTCATTACTGCGGAAGAATCCCAACGAGGCGCTTTACCCCACTGGAAAGAAAACCATACTCACGAT
Organism: Candidatus Methanomethylophilaceae archaeon; assembly: GCA_944321985.1. Taxonomy (GTDB): domain Archaea; phylum Thermoplasmatota; class Thermoplasmata; order Methanomassiliicoccales; family Methanomethylophilaceae; genus Methanoprimaticola. Next base: position 7,183 of record CALUNK010000007.1, on the reverse strand, counting down.
AATAAAGAACGAGGCCGCCCGCAACGTAATTCTGTGGCGCGTCCCATACGAAGATTTCAACGAGGGATCCAAGGTCATCGTCGCCGAGAACGAGGAGGCGCTGTTTTACAAGAACGGTGTCGTAGAGGCATCGTTCACGGGTGGCGAGTATACCCTAAGCACCAACAACTACGCGTTCCTCAGCAGGATAAGGAACGTCGCATCCGGTGGTATAAGCGCATACAACTGCCGCATCATCTACGTCAACAAGACACACCAGCTCAACAACAGGTGGGGAACCGACGGCCCGATACAGGTTGTCGACAACGTGTACGGCATGGCTGTGAACATGATCGCCCGTGGATCGTATTCGCTCCAGATTGCCGATGCCAAGAAGTTCTACCTCAAATTCGCTGGTGCGACCGCATCGTCACTCACGGCTGATGACATTTCCGCTGACATGAGGTCGCCCATCAACCAGAAGATCAAGACCGTCATAGCTCAGATCGTATCCGGATTGGACAGGGAGATAGTCGGGATAAGCTCCCGTCTTGAGGAGATCGCGGAGATGATGAGGGAACCCATGGAGGCAGCGTTCGACGAGTACGGAGTGCGCATCGTGAACTTCTATGTGGAGGCCCTTGAGATTGTCGAAGACGAATCGTACCTGATTCTGAAGGAGGCCAGGGCTCAGGCCGCAGCCAAGATGGTCCATGCAAGGGGATCGTTATCGGAGGTCACCATACTCGGGGACGACTACGGCCGTGTAAAGACCGCCGAGATTATGATGAGTGCGGCCAACAACCCACATTCGGGAGTTGTTGGCGAGGGACTCGGGCTAGGAGCCGGAATCGCGATGGGCGGAGTCATGGGATCTGCTGCCAACGGCCTCCTCTCTCCTTTGGGGAACCCTCGTCCGAGCGCCCCCAGTGCCGCCCCTGTTCCAGAACAGGATGCGAACACCATCGTGGCACCGTGCGGACACAGGGTCTCCCCGGGTGCCAAGTTCTGCCCTGAGTGCGGTGCTTCCGTCAAAATAACTTGTCCAGAGTGTGGAACCGAAGTTGGACCTTCGTCAAAGTTCTGCCCTGAATGCGGGAAGGGATTGAGATGAGAATTGGATATACACTGTCGATAATAGTCTTGCTTGCAATATTGGACATAGTCATCTACACCCTGGTGGATGACTGGACAAACATCGCGATGGTCTCTGCGATATCGATGAACGTCGCCTTCGGAATCGGTATCGGATTCACCCTCGCTTCCCCAAAGGGCAGGAACGGTGATGTGTTCGCATTATCGTCGATCATACTGGTCATCATCTTCGTGATCATTAGTGCGGCCCTCACCTTCATCTTCATACTGATGGACTTTGAAGAATCCCTTGTGATTACTGTCGAGATAATCTACTTCATCGTGGAGGTGGCCGTTTTCGCGTTCAATCTCCATGCCAACATGAAGACGGCAGAATCCGACAAGCTCACCGATGAGAGGATGAGTTCGTTCCGCTCGATTCAAAACACGCTGGAGGACGCCATGGATCTGTGCGATGACAAGAAGATGATGAGGGAGATCGAAATCGCGTACGACGCCGTACGCTCGATGACGTCCCCCAAGTCCAAGGACGTGGAAAACCTAAACATCACCATCGCTGGATTGGCCAACCAGATCCTGATAGCTGTCCGCGACAAGGAAGACGTACAGACCGTCAGGATCCTGTGCACAGACCTCAAGGACACCGTCACCAAGAGGGAGAGGACGGTCCGCAACAGATGAACCCGAAACAGCATGCGGATGGGGCTTGGGCTATCCGCATGCCCCTTCCAAACAATTTCATTGGAAGCCCTCTCCTGCTTCGTTCGAAGCAACGAAAACAAAAGAGAATGCGAAGACCCGCTCCGAGCCCAACGGAACGATTGAGAGGAACCCGTCGAATACAGGGATCCTACCCTGCTTCACCATCAAATAGTCATATGGTCATGACGCATCATGTTGGTTCTTGACAGCTCCGCGTTCTTCTCCATGGACGCTCTTCCGGAGGAAGATCACGTCTGCCCCCCGGGAGTCATCAGGGAACTTGAGAAGTACGAGGACCCCCGCCTCGCACTCTGGGGAGACCTGATCCGTGTCTCGGACTGTTCCAAGGAGTCTCTGGAGAAAGTGACGGAGGCCGCAAGAAAGAGTGGCGACATAGGAAGGCTCTCGCCCGTGGACATGACCGTCCTAGCCCTCGCGCTTGACGTAGGTGGGACGATATGGTCGGACGACTACTCGATCCAGAATGTCGCCCGCATAATGGGCATCGGCTTCAAACCGATCGGCATGAAGGGCATCCAGAAGGTGGTTAAGTGGAACTACCAGTGCATCGGATGCAAGAAATGGTACAAGGAGAAGATGCCCGAATGCCCGATCTGCGGCTCACCGATGAGAGCGTGCAGGCGCAAATGACGTCATGGCGACGAATGCACAACGTCCATCGCATCCGTTCACTGCGATCACGGGAAGATGCGCTTGCAGCGGATGAGGTTGCCCATCCTCCTCTGACCGAGGATGTTCATGCACATGACAGTGCTCTTCTCGGACCTGAAGGCGAAGGTGTCAGCCAGCTTCTTGTTGAAGGCGGCGGTCTTCAGAGGCTTCTCCATGACGTGCCTCCACTGCGTCTCGTAGTCGGCCAGAGGACTTCCGGAGGCGATGTTTGCCGATGCGACCTTTCCGCAGATGCGACCGGCGATCATCGCCAGTGGGATGCCTCCTCCGTTGACGGAGATCACCTGTCCCGCGGCATCGCCGACGACCATGCCGTTGCCGACGACGGTCTTCGAGATTGGCCCCTCGCTTGGTACGTACTTGCCCTCGAGCTTCGTGCAATCCTTGAAACCGCGCCTCTCGGCGAACTTGTCGAAATAGTCGGAGAGGTTTCCGTTTGAGAACTTGGGGGAGAACCCTACACCGATGTTCGCACGCCCGTCCTTTGGGATTATCCAACTGTATGCTCCGGGAGCGACGTCACCGAAGAACATGTAGAGGTACGGCTCGAAGTCGCCCTTTACCTGCGCCGTCACGGCAGGATACGGGTTCTGGTTCCTGGGAAGGCCCAGGCTCCTCGCCACGCGCGAACCGGGCCCGTCGGCACCGATTATCACCTTGTACCTTATGTCACCCTGACTCGTCTTGGCGATTCCGCCCTCGATTCCCTTGAAGAGACAGCTCTTCTCCAGAACGGCACCCTCCTCGACAGCAAGATTCGCCAGATACTGGTCGAAACGGTCCCTATCGGTGGTGTAGCCCTCGAAGTCCAGGAGCGTGACCTTGTCTTTGGGATCGACGAGTTTGATCCCCCTGGTCTCCAGGCAACGGAGCTCTTTAGGAATGTCGAAAAGGGACTCGGCATCCTCCAGATTGGGGAACATGCTCTTGATCTCCCCCAGCGATGGCATGAACTCGCCGCACCTCACAGGGACGCCCACCTCGGGGCGCCTCTCGATGAACATTACGTTCGCACCGCCCATCGCGGCGTATCTGGCGGTCGTGCTACCCGCAGGGCCGGAACCCACGACGAGGACATCGACATCTGTTCTGTCCATGGAATCACCTGTCCCTGCTCACGATGTACTGGGCGAGACTGAGCAGCGACCTCTTGTAGACCGAGTCCGGGATGACGCCCAGATAGGACATCGCCTTGTCCACGTACTCGCTGGCTCTGGCAAGGCACCTGTCGACCGAATCGGTCGCGCGAATCAGCTCCAACGCCTCCCTGACATCCTCCATCGTGACATCGGTCTTCTCGAAGAGCTCGATCAGCCTTGGACCGTTGACCTTGTCCTCCATCGCGTAGATGACGGGCAGGGTGGGTTTACCCTCGATCAGGTCGGTACCCACGGCCTTGCCGGTGTTATGGGGGTCCCCGGTCACATCAAGGGTGTCGTCCACGATCTGGAACGCCAGGCCGATGTTAAAAGAGAAATTTCCGAGGGCTTCCAGCATGGAGCTGTCCGCGTTAGCGACCGCGACGCCTGATTTGGAGGAGGCCTCGAACAGCTTGGCCGTCTTGCCGGTGATGATGTGGATGTAATCCTCCTCCCTGACGTTGGAAGCGTGCTCGAAGTCCTTCTGGACGAACTCGCCTGCCCCCATTGCGGCGGAGGCCTCGACTATGTAGTCGACGATCTGGGGCGCCTCTGCTGCCAGGAGCCGGAACCCCACCGCGAACATGTAGTCCCCGGCGATGATCGCCTTGCTGATTGTGTACTCCTTGTGAAGGGTCTTCCTGCCGCGCCTGATCTCACCCTGATCGTTGATATCATCATGAATCAGTGTAGCACTGTGGATGATTTCGAAAGCGGCACCGACCTTGATCGGAGTGATCATGTCGTCGCCACCGACGGCACCATAGCTTAGAATGCACAGTGCCGGCCTAAGGCGCTTGCCTCCGGAGGCTATCACGTACTGGCACATCTCAGTGAGTTCGGGATTCTCGGACTTGAGATCGTGCATCATGATCTCCTCGACTTTCTCGAGTTCCCCGCTTATACAAGAGTGCCACGGCTCAGACATCGCTTTGTCATCAGCATTGGATACTTAAGGTTATTCGATGAAGCGCTGGCACATGCGAGTGATGAAAAACTAACAGGTTTTTGGAAGATGTTTGGGAAAAGGTTTGTTGGATCGTTCTCAGCCCAGCAGAGCGGCAGCGGCCGTCTCGCAGAAGTCGAAGATCAGCTGGGGATAGACACCCAGGACGATGACGAAGATCACACAGATCGCAATGGCGATTGTGAAGACCTTGGGCACCTTGATCTTCTCCGCGCTGGTTCCCTTCTCGATGTACATCGCCTTGACGACCCTCGCGTAGTAGTACAGCGAGATGGCCGAGTTGAGGATGGCGATGAAGGCCAGCCAGACCCACTGGGAAGTGACTCCGTCGACCCCGCCGATGGCGGAGGAGAACAGGAAGAACTTCGAGGTGAATCCTGCCAGAGGCGGAATACCGGCCAACGAGAACAGGAACAGCATCATCGCGGCTGCCAGGAACGGGGCCCTCTTTGCCAGTCCCTTGTAGTCGGAGAGCTTCTCACCGATTCCGGCGCAGATGAGGGCACCGACGATGAGGAACGCTCCGCCCTTCATGAACACGTGTGTGAACATGTGGAACAGACCGGCGCTGAGAGCGTACTCGGACATGACGGCCATGACGATCAGGATGTATCCTGCCTGAGCGATGGACGAGTAGGCCAGCATCCTCTTGATGTTGTTCTGGGCGATCGCCACGATGTTACCGACGGTCATGGTGAACGCGGCGATGATGGCGAAGAGGTACTGGACCTCCTCACCGGCGATCTGGGCAGTCGCGCTGCCTGCGACGAACATCACCAGGAAGATCTGGAAGAAGACGCCCAGTCCCATCTTCTTGGATCCCGTTGCCAGGAACATGGAGACGGGGGAGGCGGCTCCCTCGTACACATCGGGTGCCCACATGTGGAAGGGCACGGCTGCGATCTTGAATCCGTATCCGGCGATCATACAGATGAGCGCGATGGCGAACATCCAGTTCATTCCGGTCAGCTGGGTGGTCTCGGCGATGGCGGAGATGCCCGTGGTTCCGGTCAGACCGTACAGCATGGAGATACCGTAGATGGTCAGGGCGGTGGACATTCCTCCGATGATCACGTACTTCACACCGGCCTCGGCGGCCCTTCCGTCCTTCCTCTTCATGGTGACCAGGGCGTAGGACGAGATACTTGTGAGCTCGACTCCCACGAAGATGGTCAGCAGATCGGAGGATCCTGCGACGAACATCATACCGATGGTGGCTCCGGTGATCAGGGCGTAGTACGCTCCGACGTGGAGCCTGGTCGTCTCGACGCTGGCGTTGGAGACCAGCACGGCCAGGAACAGAACAATCTGGAACAGCAGAATCATCAGGCCTGAGTAGGCGTTGTATTCGTACAGTCCGAGAGCGTCACCGACGAATTCGTCGGTGAGCATCATGCCATTGATGATCATCGAGATGACGACCATCACCAGGGCAAACGCCCAGGTGGCTGTGCGCTTCTTTCCGATGAACTGCACTGCTGGAAGCAGCAGGGCACTGACAGCGAGGATGATTATGGGTGCGAACGCCGCGTAATCTCCGAAGATTCCAGTTATGTCAACCATCAGATCACCTCCGCAAGGGAAGCCACAAGCCCGTCGACGTAGGGGTCGACGAACGAGAGAGCGGCGTCGGGCCAGACTCCGTAGAGGGCGACGAGGACGACGAGGACAGCAAGGGCGATGGCCTCGCACTTGCTGACATCATGGACGTGCTCGAGGTCGATCTTGGTGGTCTCGGGTCCGAACAGGGTCTTCTGCATGGCCCAGATGTAGTAACCTGCGGTCAGCATGAGGGTGAGCAGGCAGAACAGGATGAGCCAGAGCATGTCGTTGGCCTGGATGAACTCGTAGAATCCGTAGACGAGAGGGAACTCTCCCCAGAATCCGACGAGACCGGGCAGTCCGAGAGAGGCCATGAATGCGATCATCATGAATGTCGCGTACATGGGCATCCTTCCGGCGAGACCGCCGAGGAGGGGCATCTCTCTGGTTCCGACAGCGTGTCCGGTGAATCCGCACACCATGAACAGCATGGCGCTGATCAGTCCGTGAGCGAACATCTGGAAGATGGCGAACGTGATTCCGATGTCGGAGAGGCATCCGATACCGAGCATTACCATTCCCATGTGGCTGATGGACGAGAACGCCACCATCTTCTTGAGATCGGTCTGCGCGATACAGGCGTAGGCGCCATAGACCATCGAGATCAGTCCGATTGCGATGATCAGCCACTGCCAGTACTCCGCTCCCAGGGGGAGGGCCTCGAGGCAGACGCGGATGATACCGTAGGATCCCATCTTAAGCATGACACCGGCCAGAAGGACGGATCCTCCTGTGGGTGCCTCGACGTGTGCGTCGGGCAGCCATGTATGGAAGGGAACGGAAGGCATCTTGACCATGAATCCGAAGAACATCAGGGCGAAGACGATCGCCTGGAAGGCCTCGGATGTCTGCGGCATCAGTGTGTTGATTGTCTCGAAGGAGAAGTCCACGACTCCACCGTTCATGGTTCCGGCTTCGAATCCCATGGTGAAGATACCGATCAGCATGACCAGGGACGCGACGTGCGTGTAGATCAGGAACTTGATAGCGGCATAGTGCCTCCTGG